>CAZZXW010000041.1:8456-14301 GCA_964658095.1 uncultured Parafilimonas sp.
GCTTAAGTGATATGGTAAATAATAAAACGCTTACATCTATTCTTACATCAACCAAAAGTTTAAAAGAAAAAGGTAAGGCATTAATTAAAGCAGCCAACGATGCAGGCGGAAAAGATAATATAACTGCGGTACTGGTTAAGAACGACAAACTGCGTTTGCTGCATGAAGCCACAAAGCCGGTTTCATCAATAAAAAAAAACGAATCAACAGATCTGTTTGAAAAGATTGAAACTGCAGATGCAACAACTCAAACACCTGTTGAAAAATCAAAGCAAAAATCTTCATCCGGTTTTTTAATTTTTACATGTATTGTTTTATTGGCATTGGTTAGCTGGTTTATTTATAAAGACTATTTTAAACAATCGCCGCAACCAAAAGCAGTTATGCCAGCGCCACAGCAAAAGGTTATTAATGCAGATGAACAAAAACTGGCTGATAGTTTAAATAAGCAAAAAAATGTTTACTTGTCACAACTTATAAATGTGCAGCCTTTGATTTTTAATGATTCTGTTTTTGTTGATAAAGATTCGTTGCATATTCACGGCAACGGTTCAACCATTACTGCAGACTCATC
The DNA here is from genome assembly GCA_964658095.1 of uncultured Parafilimonas sp. GTDB lineage: Bacteria > Bacteroidota > Bacteroidia > Chitinophagales > Chitinophagaceae > Parafilimonas. The sequence continues at coordinate 9,031 of CAZZXW010000041.1, forward strand.
TTATAATGGTGCAGGTTTTATTTTTTCGCAAAATTGTAAATACATTTTGATTGATAGTTTAACACTGCAAAATTTCAATGTGGCTATCATTACAAAAAATAATGCCTTGCATTTAAAAGATGTGCAGTTTAAAAATTGCAATGTGGCTGTACAACATGAAATAGTTTCAAATAATAAAACAGTCAGCGGAAAATTTATAGATAGTTTATCATCAGCTAAAAAAGATTCCATAAAAGCAAAACATTGATGGCTTCAACAAAAACAAATAGTATGAACCGCAACACAGAAAGAATTTTTTTGTTGTTGATCGCTGTTGTTTTTGCTGTGTTGTTTAACAAATTATACACTGTTTTAAGTAAAGACTTTACTGAAGTTCCATCAAGGTTGCGGCAGGGAACAATGATCAACATTAACGATCAAAATCCCGGAGAAGCAATGAAAACCTTGCTGCATAATGGAAGGTATTTTCGTGATGAAAAAGATATTGATCTGATAAGTTCAACCTATGCAAGGGCAAGAACGATAGACACTTTAGCGATTGATAACATTGGCGACATCAATAAAAAAAAATATAGCATTAATGAAGATGTTGCGCTTTCACAAGGCGGAGAATCTTTTCAAAAACGTGTTGCCGCAGAAAGAGTTTATTTAGGTTTTATAAATGATGACACAAGCATCTTTCAAAGGCAGCAAAACAATCCATCTTCAATTGCATCAATCAACAATATTGCTTTAGGCAGATATAATATAAGTGGTGTTGTAAAAAATAAAGCTGGTGTTGTTTCGCATGTAATTGTTCGTGCACAATTAATATTACCGCAAGACAGTGTGTACAGTAATAAGGTTGAAGAAGTTGAATCAATGTTGAATGAAAGCACAGCAACACTAAAAAAAATATACGCGGTTGATTCGCTTGGCAACAAACAATTGCAAACCTTAATTGCATATACGCAAACAGATGGTAACGGAAATTTCTCATTCAATGGTCTGCCAGATAATAAAGCTTATGAAGTATTGCCATTGCAACCAAATTATACTTTCGGCCGCTCACAAGGCGTGATGCAATTGAATGAAAACACCTCATTCACATTCTATCAATCGCCGCATGCATTAAAACTTTTTTCAACAAGAGACTTCAACATTCTTAAAAAAGAAAAGTCATTAATCGTAAGAACACCTGGAGATTTCAAATTCTGGTTCTTAATAATTATTGCCGGTTTCTTTGCAGGGTTTTTTCTTATTCACATCATCTTAAGCATCCGTTTTAAACAAGCCGATCAGTTTATACTTCCTGTTATGATGATCTTAACCGGCTTATCATTCTTAACATTGTTATCGCTCCAGGATCCTTTGCGGGACAGGTTTTTAGCGAAAGACACTTTATATTATTTTTCCGCAGGCATTGCACTCATCATACTTATATTGTTATTTAATCTTCGCTTGTTTACTACAGATTCTTTATTGTATCGCTTATTCGTTTTTAAAAATGTAAAGTCATCTGCAAACGGCTGGCAATGGGCATTCGTTGCAATAGGTTTATTAATCATGTTAATTTTATTCGGCAGCGGGCCGGAAGGCAGCGGCGTTAAAGTAAACCTGTTAGGATTTCAGCCAAGCGAAATTGTGAAGTTTGTTATCGTAGTTTTTCTTGCCGGCTTTTTTGCAACGAACGAAAAATTTATTTCAACCTATAATTCATGGACAAAGCGAAGCCAGTTTTTTGCATTCGCACTTATAGCAATTCTTACAACTATTTTTCTTTTTTTGATTTTGGGTGATCTTGGTCCGGCAATGGTTTGCTGCTTTACGTTCATCATTTTATTTTCTTTTTCGCGTGGCGATTTTTTGCAGATGGCAATATCAATTCTGTTATATGTACTTGCTGTATGGACATTGAAAAATGTATGGATGGCAACAGCAATCATCGCAGCCATGCTTATTTTATTTGCATTGATTAGCAAAAGAAGATTAAGTGAATCAACAGTGATGGCGCTTGTAGTTATTGCTGCTTTTTTATTGCTTGATCAGGTTCCGTTATTAGCAAAATATTTTCCCGGCCCGATGCAAAGATTGATTGATCGCAAAGCCATTTGGCAAGATCCATGGAACAATGAAGTTTATGGTGGCGACCAGGTTGCGAACGGCATTTGGGCAATGAGCAGCGGCGGTGTTACAGGCCAGGGTGCTGGTGAAGGCTTTGCCAAAACAATTCCTGAAGCGCATACAGATATGATACTTCCTTCAATGGGTGAAGAGTTTGGATGGACAGGAATTATTGCAGTGTTTATTGTGTTTTTAATTTATCTACATCGTTCAATTGTTATCGGCAGGCAAACCGGAAGGCCTTTATTATTTTATATCTGCGCCGGCATTGGCATTGCAACATTCATTCAATTTTTATTGATTGCAGGAGGGTCAACAGGCGCATTGCCATTATCCGGTGTGGCATTGCCATTCATGAGTTATGGCGGTTCTTCATTAATCATCAACATGATTGCTGCAGGCTTTCTTTTATCTGCATCACATATTGAAGGTTCACCTGCACAAATGAAATATATATCAGCACAGCAGGATAAAAATTTGATACCTGCATTGCTTGGTGCTTGTGTTGGAATTGTATTGTTAGGCATAACCATTTCATCTTATTTATTCAACAATAAAAAATGGGTGGTGCAACCTGCATTGGTTGCAGACAGAAGTGGTGCAAGAATGTTCAGTTATAATCCACGCATCAATATTTTAATGAACCGGTTGCAGGCTGGAAATTTATTAGACAGAAAGGGTTTGATACTGGCAACAAGCGATCCTTCCTTGATCAATAAACAACTTGATAGCTTACATAAATTAGGCATCACACAACAAACACTTGACTCAATTGAATATAAAAGATCAGACAGGTATTATCCATTGTCGCAACAAATGTTTTTCTGGACAGGTGATGCAAATACGAATATTTTTAACGGCGCATCAAACGGATATTTTGCGGAGTATGAAGAAGCACCTGAGATGCGTGGCTTTCCAATTCCTACTACTAGCTTTTCAGTAAGCGCTACGAGGTTTAAAGAAGATCGTTTTTTACCTCAAACTTCTGTTTCAATGAGTGTTGAAAAACGTGATTATAGTGCATTGGCACCATTGCTGCTGAAAGGTATAAACAGTAACGCAGTTGATTCATTCAAACAACAAAACAGAGATGTACGATTAACGGTGGATGCGGCTTTGCAAACACGTATTCAGAATGCATTGCAGACAGATGATTCATTATTTGATAAACGCGTTTCAGTTGTTGTGATGGAAGATAACACCGGTGATGTGCTGGCATCTGCAAGTTATCCTTTGCCCCAGGTGAATGATTATGATATGCTGACTTTAACGCCGCAACAGCAAAATAATTTACCGGGATTTATAACAGATAATGATCTTGGTTTTACAGTTGCAACGCAACCCGGCTCAACTGCAAAATTAGTTACGGCAATGGCTGCATTTAATAAATTAGGTTTGGCAGCAGCAAAGAAAATTATTCACGTGTATCCGCAGGATTTAATACGTACAAAAGGTTATGAACCTGATGAAGCAGGTTATATAAATATTGAAACGGCGATCATCCGTTCAAACAATTCTTTCTTTATTCGTTTGGCTAATGAAGAGCAGTTGCAGGAACAAATGGGAACGTTGTATTTGCAGGCTGGAATGTTTTTACATGGCGTTGGTGGTTATTATTACAACTATGATTATAACAACACGCAGCAACAAAATGAGTGGCGTGATTTATGGCGCAAAACAGAGTTTACAAGTGTGAAGCATTATGACCCGAACAATATAAAACGCACACGTGGCAAAGGTGTTTCCGGTATGGCATGGGGACAAGGTGAATTGATTGCAACACCTGCTGCAGTGGCAAGAGTTGCATCAGGTATTGCAAATAATGGAACAATGATTCCAAACCGTTTTGTAGAAAGTGTTGGTGGAAAACAAACATCAATTAATAAAGGTGTTGCCATTGCAAATGATAGCGCTTACGCAAAGCTGATGACAAAATATATGCTTGAACAAAGTGCACCAAAAGTTTCAAAGCTTGGTATTGCTGTTGCAGGTAAAACAGGAACTCCCGAACGTATTTTGAAGAATGAAAGAATTAATGACGGATGGTATGTTTTCTTTGCGCCTACAGCCAAAGGTGTAGGTCATATTGTAACATGTATCAGGATTGAAAATTGCAAAGGTTCAAGTGTGGCAGTGGCTGCGGCTGGTAAATATATTGTTCCGGTTTTATTGAAGATGGGTTATATAAAAAGCTTTGATGATAAACTAAATAATCAAAAAGTAATACAACAAAATATGCTGGGGTTGAATGGTGATTCATTAAACGTAAAATATAATGTGCGGCAGTAACGATGAATAATCAAATTACAATATCAATTAAATACAATGCTTGATTTTTTAAAACAACAAAAGCCAACCGATATAAAACTTATTCGAAGCTATATTCTTGACTTTATAAAAGAGCAATTAAAAAAAGCAGAAGGTGGTGAAGGTGGCAATATTCGCGGTATTCAGTTATATGTTACATGCCCGCAAAGTGATAGATATTTATATGAATCTGCTTTGTTTTTAAATGAAAGCGATAAATTTAAAAATGATGAAGTGCAAAAGATAGCAGATGATTTTGACATCCATCTTCCGCAGGATTGGACGATGGAAATTTTATTTGCAGAAGATGTTCCGTTAGAAACTATCAGGGCGAAGAATGTTGATGTTGCATTGTTTATATCAACACAAAAAAAGAAAGCGATTCAAAAAGAAAAGAATGCAGTTATAAAAGTATTGTATGGCGATGCTGAAAAAGAAAGCTATAACATCAGTTCAAAAATTGAAAGGATAAATATTGGAAGGGAACGCAAAGTAAATACAGCAGATGGTTTTTATCGCGAAAACAATATTGCCTTTCCTGATAGCAGCAATAACCGAAGCAATAAATCTGTAAGCCGTCAGCATGCACATATTGAATGGGATGAAGATGCTTCAGCATTTTTTTTATATGCTGATGAAGGTGGTATTCCACCATCAAACAAAATAAAAGTGAAACAAAAAAACGGCAACGAAAACCGGTTGCTTACAATAGAAATCGGGCATGAATTAGAAAACGGCGACCAGGTAATTTTAGGCGAATCAGCTTTGCTTGAATTTAATTACACGAATAATAGTTGATGATTAAATGAGTAAGATTTTTACAATAACACCGGGTTTGGAAAATATGGGTGCGCTTAAAAT
>CAZZXW010000042.1:0-14240 GCA_964658095.1 uncultured Parafilimonas sp.
TTGACTTTTATAAAATCATTGCTTATTTAATTGCTGAAGTAAAATGTGAACATACATATTGCAATCCTTATGGCAGCGACTACAAGCAACGTGCTATACAATGGAATTTGATTCCTTTTCAATTATTTTTTAGACAAGGCAAAGCTTATATGGGCGTTAACCGCACAACGGATACAAGCATTCACTTAGGCGACGAAATTCTTACCATTAATCATTACCCGATTGACAGTATTGAGCATGTAATTTTTAAATACCTGGTAGCTGATGGAAATATGGAATCAAGCAAAGAAGTTGCGGTTTCAAATCTTTCGTTCAATCTGTATTATTATATGTTTATTGAACAGCCGCCCGCCTATGATATTGAATTTAAAAGTGCAAACGGAAGAATATTTTTACGCCACTTTGATACTGACTTAAAGCTTGCTAAAAGCAATAAACTTGCTTTACACAATCCGGCTAATAAATATGTTCTTGAACAGGATAAAAAATATAGAAAGCTTAAAAAGAATCCATGCCGTCTTGAATTTATTAAAAATAAAAATATAGCAAAAATTACTGTAACGGACTTTGGCGGAAACAGGGAAAGGTTGTTTAAGTTATATGATAATTTTTTTACACAAATTCAAAAAGAGAAACCAGCTACGCTTGTAATTGATGTTAGTTACAATGGCGGCGGAGATGAAGAATATGCCTGCCAGTTACTGAGCTATTTAATTGATACACCAACGCGTTTTATAGAAAGCGAATATCTTATAAATGATGATGACAGTTTTTTTAAAATCAGCAATCTTCCTGAAGATGTTAAAAACAATAAATATGCTTTTATTGATACGGTAATGGATGGAAAAATTTATGCAAAGGCTCAAACAAAATATTCACTGGAACTGAAGACCTTTAATCCGCAACTAAACGGTTTTCATGGTCATGTATTTATTTATGTGAATGGCGGCACATCATCTGCAGCTTCATCATTCGCCGGCAATGCAAAGAGCCATCATCTTGCAACAATTGTGGGCGATGAAACTGCAGGATGTTATGTTGGTGGTGGCACAACAAACGGGCTCGACCTTAATTTACCTAATTCAAAAATCAATGCACATACTTCTATTGTGTATTGCAAATTCGCCACAACCGGCGGAGATAAAGACCGCGGTGTAATCCCAGATTATTATTTCATTCCGACCATTTCTCAATTAACTGATGGTAAAGCAGCCTCGAATGCATTATATAATTTTATTGATAAAATAAATAATGCTTCGAAAAACTAATAATTAAACAGTATAAAATCATCTCGTTATTTATAATTTTTGTTGCAGGATATTTTATTCTCAAAGCGCAACAGCAAAATGATTCAATTACGCAAAAGCTTGATGAATATTTAGTTTCCGCAAATAATTTTTATAAGTTCAATCGTTCTGTATTAGGTGCACAACACAGGAAAACTTTATTACAAAAAAGTTATGGTTGTAAAAATGTGGTAACGCATATTTTGAATGATTCGAATACAATTTTTCAAATTGGTTCTTGCGTGGTTATTACAAGCCATGTAATCGATCATATTTTTTTACCGGGTATCCGATGTAATCGTTCTGTTGTGAAAATAACAGCACATGATGGCGTAATACATAATAAGATCAGCCTTTGTTATGTCTTTCCATAATTAACGTTCGACAGTAATTTGTTTCACGTTATTGAATTACCTGGCAACTTTAAAACATCAATATATTTTCATTATTACTCGCTCTTATACTTATTGTAATCTTGGTTATTTGGCGACTTGCTCCAACTCGCTCACCGACCAAACGATTAGCTTCAGTTTTGACTATTTTAATTTGTATAACATTTGAAGATCTTTTTACGACTTGAAGCCGTTAAAGTCTATTTGGATAGAATAGCGAAAAAGCTCGCTTTACGAAATCACAATATACCTTTCAGTTACCCGCTTGACCCTGTAAATTTTGTTTACAAAATATTTATAGAACTTTGCATTAGATGTATAATTTCTTACTTTTTATTCCGTCAAGCAAAATTGAAACCAAATCCAAGTCTTAAATAACCACTACTCCCCATCGGTATATTGTTACATAAAAGAATGCCTTTATTAAATAGAAAAAGTAAATATCAGTGAGAGTGACTTCCAATGGACGGGTGAAAGAATAACTAGGTGATTACATACAGCATATAATTACAAGTACTTTAATTTTGATCAATGCCGGATCAATTCAGTTTTCCTTTAAAATATAAAGATGAGGTCATAGAATATTTGGTAACCCTTGTTCGCTTTCCATATTCGTACCAATTACAAATTGAAGTTGAAAATCAAACGCTCGCTTTTGAACCTGATGATAGTGGTGGATTTCGATTAATCAGATTGCCCTGGCAAAATGAAAGCGACATAAAGAAGATAGATGTTAGATTAATTGAAATAATTATTGAAAATCTCAATACTATTTATAATGCGACCTAAAACAAGTTGCTGATAAAGTGTCACGTTAGTGCTTTAATAAGATTGAAGTTTATTCTTCAGTTGACATAATATTTAGGCAAGCCTCAAAACAATAAAAAGCAAGCAGACAAAGGAACGAAGTAAGAAAAATTGCAACCAACAGTGGATCTTTTACAACTTGGCCTCGACCGGTAAAATTAGCCAATTGCAAATATTATTTCAACACCAAATTACTTTATCAACCCTGTAATAAAAGCTGACATCCAAAAACAAAAATGTACACATAGTTATATAGTGATTAGCTGAATTAATTAAAAGTCATAAAATTGTAAGTTGGTATTTTATGGCACGTTCAACTAAATTTTAAACTAAGGTATAGGAATCTTTCAAAAAAAATCAAGAGACAACTAATTCTTTCAGACGATTCAGTATTGCGGAGTTGGAAGAAGTTAATCGGCATATCGAATATTTTTAATATTTAAGCTTTCAGTTCGTGCTCGTAATGTGCTTTTAAGTTTATTCAAATAAACTCCAAAAATAAATGAGCCTATTGAAACAATTTATCCGTCTTCATTTAGCTTTAGCGTAATTAGAAACATCGGTAAAAAATCAATAATAGAATCGAATTATTCAAAGATGCCTTTTTCACTTTTTATACAAAGATTTAAATTCAAAAAAGATGAACAAAACACGGAAATAAGCACAAAAGCATTAATGACTACCGACCTTGATGAAGTTTTTACAGATAAAAAACGCAGCAAAGTTTGATGCTCTGGCAAAGCATCAGTTGCGCAAATCTTGTTGAAGGAATCAACTCAAAGCTTGTAACAAAGCATCAAGTAAAGCCACTTTTTGTGCCGAAACATGTTTTAAAATGTTGCGTCATTGTTTTTGTTGGCTTTATAGTTATGTGCAACACATCATTTTTAAACTGATGGAACATAACACACTATTTTTTTACCACCATACTTTCCCTTCCCGGGTCGCTCATTATTTGCTGCATTTGACTTTCAATTAGGTCTTCAACATCTTGTTTTATTTGCTGATAGTTTTTTTGAATTATAGCGTTATCAATCTTGTAAAAGCAAGGAATTTCTACATAGCTATCGATTTCATTTTTCAAAAGGTCATGGTCGTTTAAAATCCTGCAATGAAACGATTTAAGGTTTATAACCTCATTTGGACTATCTGCAACCATTCCTACAAATTCACCGCTAGACAAGCTTGCAATTGATGATGCCGGAATTGCTTGTTCTAATTGTTTCGATTTACTGATGGAAATATCATTGCTGTTGATAGAAATGCTTTCTCTATCCTGCATAATACGACCAAATTTTTCAGATAAGAACTTTGCTGTATCACCGCTCACTTGTCCTGATATTACATTACCCATAATGTTCAAAATAACTTCCGCTTGTTCCCTGGAATATTCGTTTTTTAACTGGCTATAATCCTGCACTGCGATTGTGGTTGCCACTTTATTTGAGCGTGCTGTTGCAATCAAGTTGTCGATACCATTAAAATAAATGGTCGGAAACTCATCGAAGATCAAACTGCTTTTCAATTTATTTTTTTGATTAACAATTTTAGTCATACGGCTTATGTATAATGATAAGACTGCACCATATACCTGCTGTTTTTGGGGATTATTTGCAAGGCAAACTATCTTAGGTTCGTCGGGATTATTGATATCCAAAGTAAAATCGTTGCCTGACAGAACATAATACAGGGCAGGCGAGGAGAGACGAGCTATTCCAATTCTTGCTGCGTCAATCTGTCCCTGCAATTGCTCCATCGAATCGTTCTTAAATGCAGAAATAAAGGGATTCAGGTATGCTTCAATCTCGGGTTCGGTTCTGAGAACGGTGAACAGCTTTTCATATTCTACCTGCATCATTTCAATTGCATGAGGCAGCGTACAATATGCTCCATCATGAAACTTTCTTAAAAACCAAATTACAGATGTAAGAAAATTAATAGGTGACTCAACAAAAAACTCTCCCTGCCTTTTAATCCAGGAACGATTTAATCCAAGCATAATCGTTCTTGCAGATTCTACTGCATCAGTGATATCCATCATGTTCTTAGGATCAAGCGGATTGCAGCGATGGCAACGGCTCAAGTCATCAAAATTGATAACATAAAACTTTGGTTCTGCTTTATAACTTGTTGATTTGAATTTTAAAAATTGGTTGTATGCGATCTTTGAAAGGTCATCGTATTTAAAGTCGTAAATAAACATGCTGAAACCCTTTTTAATATGCTGTTTGATGATGTGCTGAATGACAAAGTAAGACTTGCCAGCTCCCGGTGAACCCATTACCAATAAACCACGCATTGGGTTAATAAAATTTATCCAGCTTGAGACAATTTTTCCTTTCAAATTATATTCAGCGGGCAGGTTTATAGAGTGTTCATTCTGCATTAGCCTTTCTTCCTGCGGAAACGTTTCATTTGCTTTATTAAAAATATCGTTGTTATTCAGTTTTGTTTTTATGACACGCGATAATAACGTGCCTGCGGTAAGCAACAGCACGTAGCCAATTGCTGTAACGCCTATGTATGCAATTGCAATAATTCTTGTGTCTGTTTTAAGAAAGAACACAAGTGCGCTACAGAAGTAAAAGACCAACCCGCTGATAAAGTATGCGCCTGCCGTTTTATAAGTCAATTTCTCATCTTTTCTTCCTCTTGCTCCGAGCAAGGAAATTATAAGAAACCCAAACGTAATGAGCTTCGATTTAGTAAAGTTGGAAAACAACCCTGTCGCAAAAATATTTTGTAGAAGCCGGTCGGTTATTATTGTTGTAAGCTGCCACTCCGCAAAAGCGTTGTAACAGTAATAATAAAAATGCAAAAGCAATATGATGATACTAATCATCCTTGTCAAATCAATTATCGTTCGTAGCCCTTGTTCATTTTCGCCTGTATTCATCGACATAAGATTTGCTTTAATTGTGTGTGTGCTGCTGTTTCTTTCTTTTGCGCTTGAATCTTTTCTGCTCGCACGGCTCGTTTGCATTCCGGTTTTCTTCAGGTTGTAGTAAGTCATCGATTAATTTCGATGATGCCGTTTCAACTACTGGTATAATAAGGTTTTGATTATCGCTCAATACGTTCAACATTGTTGAATCTCGCTGTAGTGATGACTGCTTTAATTCAGGTGTTGCTTGAATAGTTTCGTGTTTGTTATTACATCGCTGCTGAACACCATTCGCGCTATATTGTTTACCCAAATGATTGCCATTAAACACACATTTAGTGTGATGGTCAACGTATGTTATACCGTAAATAATCCCAATACCATTTTGACGAAGAGTAACCTGTATTTTTTCTTTTTGGAGCGCCTTCGTTAAGTCGTTTAGAGACTGATTTGATTTTTTAAAAACAGCGAAGTCAATTGCGTTTATAACTCTTTGCTTATATCGCTGCCTTTCCCGATCATTGCTTCTAAATTTTGCTTCAACATTTTTAAGTGTTGGCTTACTGTAAATCAAACTTGCTTTAATAGGAACGCCCACCTTATTTCCATAACCGTCAAGAATCCGATATACTAACCCTTTGTTTTTATAAATACGCGAGCTTTCGCTTCCCCTGTCTGCTACAACATTGTATTGTAGCAACACTGCATTTAGTTCTGCAAGAGAGGCATATTTATATGTTGAAAGAACGTGGTCTAAAACATTTGTGATGGCTCGTTTCGTTTCCACTTTTGCATACTGCACTTTATGTACATTAACGGGCTTTAAATCATAATCCACTTTATGCTGTTGGTGCGCATAAACTAATCCAAATTCTCTTTCAATTTCCTTCCTCGCTTTTTCGGATTGATTTCTTCCCAGATTGTGCAAAGCAATCCGGCTTCCATCGCATCTAATATTGGTCGTTACAATATGGATATGCGGATGACCAGAATCGTTATGCTGATAAACAAGATAGGGTTGCTCACCAAAGCCGATTTCCTTCAAATATTTATCTGTAATTTTTTTTAATTTTTCTTCACTTAATTTATCTGACACATCAAAATTCAGAGAGATGTGCAAACTGTTTATTTTAGTTTGTTGGTTGAGTACAGTTAATCGTTCGAGACGATTTATTTTATCGCTGAAGGCAAGCAGGTGCGTGTCCTTTGGATAGTTGCCTGCATGAATAAAATTCGCAGCGTTTTGACGCACTTTATTTTCGTTATAATTGAGCGCATTTCGAAGACTTTTACTGCTATGAATTATCGCAACCATTCGTCTGAGATTTGATTGATTTTGTTTTTGATTTGATCCACTTTTTCAAGCAGAATTTTATAGTGATTTTCATTTTGCATAATCCAGTTTTTAAATTCTGGTAATTGGCTTATCGAGTGCAATTTTTTAACGCTTTGATTGAAATTGTTTCCGATTGAATTCAGCTCGTTTCTTAAGTGAATCATCTCCGTCATAAAGTCATCAAGGGAGCGATTGCGCTGGTAAACCGTTATAACCTTATCTAATAAAACACGTCTTGCATACTCGCTTAATTTTCTGCATGCGGAAGCTGAAAACTTCATGTGGATTTTAGAATGCTCATCTTCCTTCAATCTTATGTGAAGCCACTTGTACCTGTTATCTTTTGTTTCACTCATCACTTATCGTTTAAGCTTTAGAATCTGTTTAAATAACCGCTCACGACTTCGGAGTAAGGGCGGCAAGATCCGGTTGTGATACAACCGTACATCTTGCCGATAGCGGCAAAGCGTGCTATCTCACGGCTCATAATTGAATCTGTCACAGTTTTCATTTAGAGAGAACTCGATTTAAAATTGATTTATATAAGGGCGAAATAATTGTCTGCGCTGCTGAAAGAATAACTATTGTTTCAACTGAACTGATTGTTTTTGTGATTGCCCGATGTGCATCATCCAGTCATTTAAATCATTGTAGTTTTTATATAAATGCCTTTCATCAGTAAACTTTTGCTTATCAATTTCAAGTGCTTTTTGTATGCACTTTTGACCGGTTGTATCACAATCAAGATACAGATGAACCGACTTATGCGACTGCATTAAGGGCAAACTCTTTTTAAAAAACGAAGTGCTGTTGAGTATTAAAAAATTTGTATTGGGCTGCTCCTGTTTGTGATGAATTGCCTGGTAAGAAAGGAAGTTAAAAAAGCCCTCAAAAACTGTTAGTTTTTCTGCTTGATTTTTTATGAATGTTATGTCTTTTGGAGAACTGCTTGCTTTAAATTTTTCGTTGCGTAATTCATAACCGCCAGCATCGTTTTTAAGGCCTATAGCGTAATAGTTTTTGCCGTACAATTCGTAGCCAATTTCCTTGCAAAATTTTCCTGCAATCTCAACCGGTATTCTTCTTTTATGCAGGTATCTTATTAACACCAAAGAAGATATTTCTCTTTCATTTATAACCTTAATCTTTTTGGTTTCTTTATCCTCTTTGTTTGCCTGAATATTTTGCTGTTGAAAAGAAACAGGCTCGTTGAATTTGACTAAGAGTTGTTTTACACTGCAGTTGTGGTATAATACGCCGAAGTCTACAATGTTGCCGCCCTTGCCTTCACCGAAATCATACCACCGATTTAAGTTGCGGTTTACTTTAAACGATGGTGTTGTTTCTTCTCTGAATGGAGACAAATACCAATAATCGTTGCGGGTAACTTTCACAGGATTAAAACCAAGACTTGACAGGTAGTTAACCATGTCCATGTTTTTCACTTCCTCTACGGATGGAAGATTGTTTCTGAATTTCATACATCATTTTTTTCAATTTCACAATCAGATTTACAGGAACGAAATTAGAAGTAACCACAACGATTTATATATCCACTTCAAATTCTGAAGGGGATAAAACAGCTTTATTACTTAGCAGGTTGTTATTTTTGGAACGTGAACAAGATTCGTGAAAAAGAAAAAAAATGTTATGACTACAGCAAACACAATTGCAAAAGTTTTTGAAACGGTATTAAGCATCCCGGGAATGAATGAAAATGTAAAAATTCAATTGACTATTCCAAGAAGAAATGTATTGCTTTTAAGCAAAGTAATTGAACGTGGATTAGCAGGAAAAGATAATTTTACTGACGACAATATTCTTGCAATTGCTCCAAAAGAAATATTGGAAGAATTGAATTCTATATCCGATGAGCTTTTAAAGAAAGCAGGTTTGATTGAAATGAATGAGAAGCTAAAAACTTTTTACGTGCATGGGTAAAAGTGAGAGCCTGCACAGAGATTTTTGTACTAATATTATAACAGCTATTTACAGTTTGCAAGTGCCTGGTTTACTTCGTACAGTCTTATTTCATGAGGAAAGTTTGCATAGAAACGATTGTCTTCATTTATAGCATAACCTTGTTCAAATGCTTTTTTTGCTGCAAGTAAATATCGCTTCTCCAAAGTAAAATTCTTTTCTGATTTGTATGTCATTGCTAAATAGTAGTTGGCAACCGGATTCTGGCTGTATTAATTAATTGTCCTTATGAAGAATCTGCCTGCATAAAATTATTTAAACGTTTTAACTGTAGGGCCATTTTGAATTTCGAAGGATGGCGAGCTATTTTTAATATACGGCCAGCCGTCATCAGAATATAAAACTTCGTCAATGCACATTTTCCTTAAAAACCGATCCGTTCCTGGAATAAAAGGATCTTTTGCATCAACGGCATGATAGACGATCCATTCAGTATAATTAGCATCCTTTATCACACAGCAATGTCCCGGCGCATCCCAAAATTCATTTGCATGAAGAACCACGGAATTACCTGGAATTTTTTGAAATGGTTTTAAAGGATTTTCAGACCAAAATACACTTACTGCATAGGCATTGGAAACCCACGTATTGTCACCGGAAACCCATAAAAAATATCTTTTCCACCTTTCATTATAAGTTACAAAGGCGCCTTCAAGCAGTTTGTGATAGGTAGTTGTTTCAGGAAGTAATACTTCAATAGGATTTGTTATAAATGTTTTGCCATCTTCAGCCAGTTCAGCTACGCGAATAGGTTCATGGGCTGAACCATAAAAAAGCAGGTGCTTATTACTTATGGGATCAATAAAAAAGCAGGGATCAATCAATTTAAATGTTGAGTTTATGTTTTGCAGTAATGGCACACCTATATCACAGAATCCTGTAGTTGTATCAGAAGTAGCAAGTGCTAAGCACATACCATCTTTAGTATCAGGTTCGGCCGCATAGTATAAGCGAAAGGTATTACCAACCTGCGCAATATGCGGACACCAGAACTTATGCGATTGCATTGCCCATACAGGTAACGCCTGGAGTGCACCTTGCGCTTTCGACCAATTAACCATATTAGGTGAGTGTCTTACAAGTATGTTATTAAGCGTAGGCGAAAATTCATCATGCGTGGCATAGGCAAAAAAACCGTGACCTTCAACTTCTATTATACGCGGATCAGGGAAATCATCATCAACAACCGGATTTGTATAAACGCTGTGAATAAATTTTGAAAGCATTGGCGAAAGATAAGCTATATGTTTTTTTCAAACGGATTAAAGAGTATTTCTTTAGTTCTTACGTATTTCTGCAATCCATTGAAGCGTTTTTCTTGCTTTGCGTTTAATCAAAAAACCCGCAAATGCGATAAACACTATTGCTTGGATGCGTTTAGTATAGAAGGGCAATTTGTGTACTGCATCCTGAGATGAAATGTTGTGTTCCTGATTTTGCCTTTTTTTTTCCGTAACCCGTTTCCAAACGCTTTTTCTATATGGGTGATTTTCGATCTCCTGTATATGCGCGGGTATAAGGTTAGTTACCTGCGATTCTAATTCAGTTTCATCTACAACTGTTTTCTTACCCGTTAATAATAAATTTTGTTGTTTTTTAAGTACTTCGACACTAGCGCTTAAATAAGCCTGCATCTGAACCTCGGGATGACCCTTCAAAGCATCTTTCCAATCTGCGTTATTGAAATTTTTTTTGTCATGAGCATGCAAATAAATTTCGAAAGCATCTGCCCAGCTGGAGAAATCTAATAAACATTTGGGAATTTTACTGCCAATAATCAAATCAGCTTTTTTGGTTATTATATCTCGCATACAAATATTGGTATTTTTAAACACCATAGAAGCCCAATCTGTATAGTGGGGATTGTCGAAATCTATAGGGTCTCCGTAAAGATCTTTAAAAGAGTACCAATTCTTGTCACCTTTTTCATATTGAGTATGTAGCGGCATATACAGTTCACTGATTTGTCGGCTTATTCTTTCCAAATGATTTTTTTTGTTTTCATCGTCCCGCTTTGATTTTGTCTGTACCCATACTCCAATTAATGTTACTAAAATTGCAATACCGGGAAAATAAGGCACAAGGTCTTTAAATCTCCACTCATTGTCACCTGGCATTTGTATATGCACAACGTTCCCTTTATCTAATTTTATTGTGAAACTGTTACTTGAATCTTTTTGGGCGTTTAAAAAAAAACCTATAGCACAGAACAAAATGATGAATAAATTTTTTTTACTGATAATCATAGCACCTTTGTTAAATTAAATGTTTATAGCATAAGTATTTACGTAGCAAAGTAAGTTATGAAGCGGTGATCTTATTGTAAGTGCATACAAGCTTGCATTTAGATTTAAATGTGGCACGCTGAAAGAAGATTCAAATGTTACTTTTTCATTTGTCAATTCCTGTAGTTCCTTGTCATCAAAGCGTGTTAACCAATCAGTAAGCTGGTGCAATTCTTCTTTTGGTCTGCCTTTCGATTCCACTTTTTTTACGTAAATCGTATACATGGATGCAAAGGTGAGTTTTGCTATTTTTTGATTGAGTGCATCTGTAAAGTTCATACGTTATCCTAAATTAATTCTTAATACTATTACAATTGGAAATTTTTGTTGAAAATATTGAAAATGAAACAGCTTTTTCTATACAACACTTGAAAGCATTGCTTCTGCAAACAGTTCATAAGGATGCAGATTAAAAGGCAAATACCGATCAAGAATATGCTAAGCATAGCGGCAAACAACGTTGAACCAGGAAGAACTTGAATTGAAGGTTTGTTTATTCATCATTTAAGGCTGCTTTAATATTTATCACAGCAAGCTTTGGAAGCTTTAAAGAAAGACAACTGTCTTAGAATAACTGACTGCTCTGATAGGACGAACCGCAAATCCTTTGCTTAGCAAATCAGCTATAAAGCAGACATTGCGGGAAATTTAAAGAAAGAAGTTGCCCGGGTATTTACTGCTTTTAAAAATGTTGATTAAAGTACTTTCGTTTTTTCAAAGTAATCTGTTAATGACATCTGTATACTTTTGTATGTAAGTGGATAGCGACTTTGCATATCAGATACCGAAGTCCAGGCGCCATAGATTTTTGAGAATACTATGTCATCATAAAACTTATTATCAAACTGCATTATGATACAGTCTTTTGTATTTTGGTTGGTATAGGAAATGTTTCCAGACATTTTTTTACCTAAGTGATCAAAATAAATACTCATTTTAACCGTAATATCTTCCACAATAATAAAAACTCGCTTTTCCTGATCAGGCTGCATGAAGGTAGTTTTGGTATCAATCAATATATTTTTTACTATTCCTTTTACTGTTTGATACGAATATTTCTTAGAAGATAAAGGAGTATTTTTTACAATCACCTGGCTCAAGTCCTGCCTTATATCCTTATACTCCAAAAGGGATTGTTTAATTGTGAAAGATTAACTCCTCTTCCAGGTGCTTTATCAATTTCGAAAAAATTGATAAATGATTCGTTAATATCTAAGATCTTTATACTTCCATCAACAATCATCATTGGAATATCTTTGGTCGCATGAAATATCCGGTCCAATAAATCCTCGGTACTTTTTAAAAAAAAATTTAAGTGCTTTCTTGCTTGGAGATTAATCACATCTTTAATTAAAATTTTACTTCCCTCCGCATCGTATGCCAGCATAATTTCCCCAGAACACCATACAGGATTTCCTGCTTTGTTAAGTAAAAAACCATCGTCGTTTGCCTGGCCACTGCTAATCACTTTTTGAAGTTCAAGTGCAGGTTTATTATCCTTCCTATCAATAGCAGTAAATAGTTCTTCAAAATTTTTTCCTTTTAGATCTTCGTTGGTATAACCGAAATTGTTTGTAAAACCAGTGTTTATTTCGAGAATAGTTCCGTCGACGGCAATAATTGCTATGGAATTAACTACAGCATTATTGTAATAGTGTTCAAAAAAATTCGCCTTATTCATTTATATATTTAAGTCATAAAAAATATTATCATTCGCATAGAATGATAATCTAGTGAGATAGCGAGGGATAATAAACTAAAGAAAAAAGGAATCGAACTAAAAGCGAAGAGCGAATATCTACCTAATCTATTTCTTCGGTTGAAGCGCAATAAGCGAGCCATAAGTAAATTCTAAATTAACATGATTTAAGGGATGGCCACATGGAGGTTTAGTTGGTTCCCTTTTTCAATCGCTTCATCACCGTTTCCTTTTTTCTTCCAGGTTGGTATTGGCTTCGATTCAAATTCGTTTATTTTTTTATCAAGTTGCCCGGGTTGACTGCTTTTAAAAATGTTGAATAGATTAACTGAGCATTCATCGTAAAAGGATTCTAACTAAGCAAACATACCACTAACTAATTTCCGCGTATTTACTTATAACTTGCTGATTGAAACAAAGCTTTTTAAGCCTTTAAAAAACATATGAAAAAAAATTTTACACTCCTTGTATTGATTGCATTATTTGCGTCTGTTAAAACAAACATTGTAATTGCACAGGTAAACGTGCAGGACTCTTTAGCGCTGGTTGATTTGTATGATAGTACCGGCCCTTGGCTTTATGCTACTTATTGGTTAACGCCTCAACCTGTAAGCAAATGGGAAGGGGTAACAGTTAGCAATAACAGGGTTGTTGCACTTGAACTTTACGGCCCAAGTGGTCACCTGCCATCATCTATTGGTAATCTCACCGCGTTAACTGATCTTGATTTGGAAGATAATTATCTTTTTGGAAGTATCCCTTCCAGCATTGGTAATCTTGTCAGCTTAAGAAGATTATCTTTTGCCCGCTGCCGTTTTACCGACAGCATTCCTTCCTCCATTGGTAGCCTGGATAGTTTAAGCTACCTGGATTTAGACGATAACCAGTTAAGCGGCAGCATTCCTTCTGCCATTGGAAACATAGACAGTTTAGACTACTTAGATTTAAGCCAAAACAAGTTAAGCGGCAGCATTCCTTCTTCCATTGGTAGCCTGAATAGTTTAAGCACCCTGAATTTCAGAGAAAACTGGCTAACCGGCAGCATTCCTTCTTCAATAGGAAATATTAGTAACCTGGCATACATAGAATTACAAAACAATCATCTAACAGGCAGCATTCCTTCTTCAATTGGCAATCTTTCTAAACTTGTGTATTTGTTTTTGACTAATAATAAATTATCTGGTGTAATACCCTATTCTATAGGGTATTTAAAAAATCTTACTAATTTATACTTGACAAACAATCTTCTTACTGGTGATATACCGATATCTATTGGAAAAATGCCAGCATTAAACTATTTGGACTTATCCCATAATAAATTAACGGGCAGCATACCGGCATTGTCTAAAGACGCACAGTTGTCTGAAATAAATTTGAGTTATAATCAATTAAGCGGAAACTTTCCTGATTCATTAAATAAGATTCTAAACCTGTCTGATATTTATTTAAGTCATAATATGCTTACCGGCAACATTCCGCAGTATATAGGAAGTATGTTTCTTTTTACACTCGATGCAGGTTACAACAAGTTAACCGGCAGCTTACCGGAATTTTTTACCAGGGGCGACTTT
>CAZZXW010000043.1:0-14232 GCA_964658095.1 uncultured Parafilimonas sp.
ACTTGTTTGAAGTTCCTTTTTATTATATTGAATATGGCATTGCACAATTAGGTGCAATTGGCTTGTGGATGCAATACAAAAAAAATCCGGATAGTGCTTTGAATAATTATATTAATGCATTAAGCCTTGGCGGAACTAAAACATTGCCTGAATTGTATGCAGCTGCAGGTTTAAAGTTTGATCTTTCTCCAAATCATATAAAAACATTAATGGAATTTGTGCAGGAAGAGATGGAGCAATTGTAATCATTTTCTTTTGGTTGCTTTTGCTTTTGGATTATAATCAAGCGCAAGATTTACCCAGTAATTAATTTGCTTTTTTGTAGTTAACACTGATTCATCTACCACTACATAGCCATTAAGTGACTTTCCTTTCATAATCATTTCTGAACAACCGTCTTTTTCAACTAATTCATCATGCAATGATGGATCGATACGCAGCATGATATTATCTTTTCTTACAGCGATACAAAGTTTATTGTTTACCATAAATACAATACCACTAAACATTTTTTTTTCCTCAACATCATCAGTAGAAATTAATGATTCTCTTATCTTGTTAGTAAGTTTTTCATTTATTGCCATAAAATAATTTACTTACAAAGCCTGTTTATTAAATGCTGATATAATGGAAATTCGTTTAACAAACTTTGCTTATCAGCTATATCAAAATCAGCAAAATCAAAACCCGGCGCAACTGTGCAACCCGTTAAAACAAACAAGCTTTTTTCTGCACATTCAGCGGCAAACCATGTGTTTGCAGGAACAACAAATTGCAACACTTCATGTTTATCAATCTCTGATCCTAATTTAATGCATGCATAATTTCCATTGTTATAAAGCACATGAATTAATAAAGTATCACCTGCATAATAATGCCAGCATTCATCGCTTTTTATTTTATGAAAAGCAGAGTAATCTTGTTGTTCTAATAAATAAAAAATAGCCGTAGAAAAGTTGCGATCAGCATTAAATCTGCCTGGTAAAGCAGATGAATTTATTTTTTCTGATGACCTGTACGTTTCTTTATAATAACCACCTTCAGGGTGTGGCAATAGTTGTAAATGGTTTATATAAAACAGCGCATCTTTCACACTTAACTAAGTTTGGTGAAACCATCAGCACTCCATTGTTCGCTGCCAACGCCATGATGTACAAAGAACAATCCATCAGGATCATATTTCTTTTTTACCTGTGCTAATTTTTTATAATTAGAACCCCAGAATGATTGTTGCCAATCAGGTTCAAAATAATTACTTTCAGAAATATAAGAACCGGCACCCGGCGCAACTTTTAATAATGCTGCTGTTGCCTTATTAATCTGATCAGCTTCATACTGTGCATTTTTTAAATCTGGTTCATGGCCGTTAATTCCTTTGAACGCAGGTTCGCCTTCACCTGCAATTATTGCCAATGCAAAAGAAGTTAACACCTGGGGATTCGTAGCAGTATCTGATGCGGCAGCAATCTCTTCATCAGGTGCTCCGGCTAAGCCTTTATTGCAATGTAAAGAAAAGGTCCATGAACGGCTGGCTGTAAATAAGGCCTCATTTAATGCAGCGCGTTTATCATCATTCAGCAAAGAAGCAGGCAACCATAATGAACGATAACCATGCAAAAATTGTCCGGCTTCACCTTTATTTGAAGCCCAATAAATATTTGAGTCAGATGCATTGGCTCTGTCATCCGTTGCTATAAGATTGGATGCATACTGTTTCAAAAATGCAGTATCCCACATGTGTTGCGCAGGCAATGCAATAGTTGTTAACGGCATTTGAAAACTATACGCCGGTTTGGATTGTATCCAATCTTTTAATGGCTGCCAAGTTGCATTCATTTCATCCTGTGATAAACCATGCGCCAGCATTGTAAATTCAACTGTATTATCATTACGAAACCTTATCTGTTCACCCCAATGATGATTAAATAACTTTTCATGATAGAAGCGCATTACTTCATTAATCAATGCTTTGTATGTTTCATCAGAATCTGCTTTTATTTTCCCAAACACGGCACCAAAAAACTGCGGCAGTTCTCTTGTTCTTAAAGTAAGCTTAGTTACAACGCCAAAGCTGCCGCCGCCTCCACCTTTCAAAGCCCAGAATAAATCAGTGTTGGTACATGCATTAGCAATTTTTATCGTGCCATCTGCTGTTACAATTTCAGCCTGTAATAAAGCTGCCGCTGCTAATCCGTAATGTTTTGAAAAACTTCCAAAGCCGCCACCTTGTATTAAACCGGCAACGCCAACAGTTGTGCATCCGCCACCTTGCACATACCTGCCACCTTTGGTTGTAACTTCTGTATAAGCCTGCAGCCACATAGCACCAGATTCAATTGTTACTGCCGGTTGAGGCGCTTGTTTGGAGCTGCAATTATCACCAACAAAATTTTCATGCATTTCAATATTATGCATGGCTCTTGTCCAAACCAAAAGTGAATCTGCAGCGTTAGATGTGCCCTGGTAACTATGGCCGCCGCCTTTTACAACAAGCCTTAAATTATTTTCCCTTGCAAAATTTACAGCAGCTACAACATCAGCAGTTGTTTGGGCGGCAACAGCATATACGCTTGGTTCAGATTGCCACGCATTAAGCCATCCAGTACTTTGTGTAAGCGCAGGATGATCGCCGATATAATAAGGGTTTTTTAAGCTTTTAAATAAATCTTCGCAAGCTTGTGTATTGTTTGAATTTTTACATGCAATAACTGGTGATTCAACCTTAATTAAATTACCATTTACTGCTTTATTCAACTGTTGCCATTTATTTTCTGAAGGCCATAATGCATCGCCTGGCCTTACACGCTTAAAAATTTTATTTGAAGCAAATAATGATTTTGTACCAAGGGAAAGCGCAGGTAATAATACAGCACTTGTCTTTACAAATTTTCTACGCTGCATGTTGATTAGGATGGTTGTATTTATGAAGCAAATTGCAAACAAATAAAATTTGAGATAACAAGCCTAATTTATTTTTAAATTCTTAATAATATTCGGTTAGTAAAATCTTATGTAATAGTATTGCTGATTGAATCAGCATTAATCTTTCTGCAATAATCTATGGTTTAAACTTTGCTTATATTAAAACCGAAATCAATAGAGAAAACTTAATTTTTATTCGCATATTGTATGAAAGTTGTGTTGCTGGCTTGTTGCTTTTTATTAAATCTACATGTGTTTGCGCAAAACAATCCCAACGCAATTTTGGGTAAGTGGGAATCAGAAGAAAAAAATTTAATTGTTGAAGTATATAAACAGAATGATGCTTTTAAAGCAAAGGTGTTATGGTTTCATGATGATTATGATACTATAACGCCTGTTGAACAAAGGCTTGATTTAAATAATCCGAATAAAGATTTACGCAAAAGGAAGATTGTTGGTACAGATGTGCTTTCAGGTTTGGTGTATAGCCCAAGACAAAATAAATGGGTAAACGGGAAAATTTATGATGCAAGTTCAGGCAGAACCTGGGATGCAACTGTATGGCTTGAAGATGCGCAAAATTTAAATGTGCGTGGATTTTATGTAATACGATTGTTTGGTAAGACAATGAATTTTTTTAAAGTAAAATAGTTGCAACTACATGTTATTTTGCAATAGACCAATGTAAATTTCTGAATTTAAATCCTGATGAAGTGTTATCAATTACTGCTGTGAAATATCCATCATAGTTAACAACGTTTCCCTGTTTAAATTTTATATCTTCATTAAAAGCTGCTCTTGCCAAAGCTGTATTATCATTTAAAACATCTACACTTATATTACTCCATTTAAGATTGATAGTGTTGATGATATTTACAAGCGTATCATTTATAAATTTTGCTGCTATGTTATAATCAGGAAAAACAAGTTTGCCATCTGATATCATATAGAATGAATGAGTATCTTCAAAATAATTAAGCCATTCTTTTGGGCCTTGTAATAAGCTGCGTTCAACAGAATCCATCATTTGCTGAATTCTATTTACTGAAACCTTGCGATCATTTTTACACGTAGTTGTAATGCAGGCAATGGTAAAAAAAATAATTACTGGTATAAATGTTTTAGTAACAACTTTCATTTAATACATGTTGTTTTAATCTTTCTGTACTTACAAGATTAAAAAGTTATTGTCTCGCCATTTATTATTAACTGCAGTTCTTTTTTATCTGAAGCGAGAACGCTACCAATAATTTTTGCTTCAATATTAAATGCTTTTGCTTCTTCAATCATATCAAATGCCGCTGCTTCATTTGTAAATATTTCAAGCCGGTGGCCCATATTAAAAACCTGGTACATTTCTTTGTTATCAGCTCCGCTATTTTGCTGAATGATCTTAAAAATTTCAGGTGGCTCAAACAAATTGTTTTTAATAATTTTCAAAGATGTAGGTAAGTATTTCATGCACTTGGTTTGGCCGCCACCACTGCAATGAATCATTCCATCAATATCATCAAAATATTTTTCAAACAAATTTTTTACAAGCGGAGCGTACGTACGGGTTGGAGAAAGCAGCAGTTTACCAATAGTTGTTTTTATATTATCTGAAGTAATCAATTCATCCTGCAGTTTATGTTTGCCAATATAAATAACATTATCATTCAATGAAGGATCAAAAGATTCATGGAATTTTTCAGCATAAAATTTATGCAACACATCATGCCTTGCACTGGTTAAACCATTGCTGCCAATACCGCTGTTATATTCATGTTCATATGTTGCTTTGCCAAAACTTGCAAAGCCAACGATAACATTGCCTGCTTTTATGTTTTCATTCGTTATTAAATTATCTTTTGCGCATCTTGCCATCATAGTTCCGTTTACAGCAATGGTGCGTACAACGTCACCTACATCTGCAGTTTCGCCACCTAAATAATTTATATTAATGTCATAATCTTTTAAGCTATCTAAGAATTCTTTTGTGCCGTTTATAAGTTGTTCTAACACTTCAGCTGGTATAAGAGATTTATTCCTGTCAATGGTTGATGAAAATAAAATATTGTTATGTATGCCTACACATAAAAGATCATCCAGGTTCATAACAACTGCATCTTGTGCTATGCCTTTCCAAACACTTACATCGCCGGTTTCTTTCCAATATAAATAAGCAAGAATGCTTTTAGTACCGGCGCCATCAGCATGCATAATGTTTACAAATGCATCGTCACTGCTTATATAGTCAGGATATATTTTACAAAATGCATTTTCATATAAGCCTTTATCAAGCTTTTTTATAGCTGCATGCACGTCTTCCTTTTGAGCCGATACTCCGCGTTTTGAATAAAGCGACATCTTGTTTATTTATAACAAATGTACAATGTGCAGCATGAAGCTACATTAAGCAAAATGACTTTAGTTTTGTGGGATATGCAGGTTCATTATTCAATAGAAAATTTACCCGTTTTTAAAAATGCTGTTATTACCATCGGTACTTTTGATGGTGTGCATTCAGGACATAAACAGATCATAAATCAATTGAATAAAGAAGCCGCCGAAGTTGATGGCGAATCTGTAATTATTACGTTTCATCCGCACCCGAGAAAAGTAATTGGCAGTAAACCGCTGTATCTATTAAATACACTTGATGAAAAGATTGCTTTGCTGCAGTTATTGCAGGTAAATCATTTGGTAGTTGTTCCTTTTACTAAAGAATTTTCTAATCAAACACCAGAGGAATATGTAACGGATTTTTTGTTTGATAAGTTTCACCCTCATACCATTATAATCGGTTACGATCATAAGTTTGGCAAAGGCAGAAAAGGCGATTATCATCTTTTAGAAAATTATGGAAAGCAGTTAGGATTTAAGGTGAAAGAAATTTCTGAAAAAATAATTAATGAAGCGATTGTTAGTTCTACATTAATAAGAAAAGCACTGCTTGAAAATGATGTAGAAACCGCTACAGTTTGTTTAGGTTATAATTATTTTTTTGAAGGAATTATTGTTGATGGAAACAAGCTTGGCAGAACACTGGGTTATCCAACTGCAAACATTATTATTAATGATGAAATGAAGTTAATACCAGCTAACGGAATTTACATTGCAACTGCAAAGCTTATATCTAAAAAAGAAGGAAGTAATGATCTGCTGCAAGGGATGTTAAGTATTGGTGTGCGGCCAACAATAAATGGTAGCGACCGCACCATTGAAATGAACATTTTTAATTTTGATAAAGATATTTACGGTGAGACCTTAAAAGTTTTTACACATAAATATTTACGTGCTGAAGTGAAGTTTAACTCACTGGAAGATTTAAAAAATCAAATGGATAAAGACAAGCAAAGCAGCATGAATTACTTCAAAAATTTTTAAAGAGAAGTACATTTCAATGATCAAATCATTTCAAAAAAAGAAACAACAATTTAGTATTGAAGAGATAACTGAAAAGATTAAATACTACTGTAAATACCAGGAAAGATGTTGCAGTGAAGTAAAAGAAAAACTTTATTCTTTTAATATAAGCAAAGCTGAGGTGGAAGATGTACTAAACGAAATGATCAGGCAAGGGTATGTGGATGACAAGAGATTCGCAGTAGCTTTTGCAAGAGGAAAATTTAAATTAAAAAAGTGGGGAAAACAGAAAATTAAAAATGCATTGAAACAAAAATATATCAGTGATGAATGTATTAGCCAGGCGTTAAATGCTATTGATAAAAATGAATATAAAAATGTTTTTTACTCTTTGGCAGATAAAAAACTTAACAGCCTTACCATCGTAAAAAGCATATATACAAAGAAAAGAAAGGTGTCAGATTATTTACTGCAAAAAGGTTTTGATCAGCAATTGGTATATGAATATGTACACTCTATTAATTCGTAAGGTTGTTATTTCTTAAGTTGTAATCTTTATAACATTGTTCTATGTAATAACCTAATTCAAGATCATTCATCATCAAAACTTCGTCATATGAAGGCCTGTAAAAGTTCATAAAATCATCAAGGTTTTTACCATCAAGATGTGTAAGTTTTTTTACAAGATATTTCGTGTAACGATGATCAACATATTTATCATGTTCCTGCTGAATTAACCGTTGTTGAAATGCAAGCGCCTGCCTGTTTTGCCTGAATTTAAAGGCGTCAATAATCTCATCAAGATCAAAACCTGCAGTTAGACCTCCAGGTACGTAAGTAGAAGCCGGAGATTCGCTTAATCTTAAACCAGGCTTGCGGTAATTGAATGCTTTTGCATACTCCTGCCTGTTTTCTATTGAATCTAATTTATAATTTTTCGTAGCTACTTTTACTTCAGGCAACCATCGTACATCAACATATAATGCAATATCAAAATTTTGAGGATGAGCGATAGTATCGATTGGATAACGCATGGTTTGTTTATTAAGATAACTAAACCAAACAGAATCGTTTCTAGTTACCACAATTGAATATTTTCCGGAAGAATCACTAATAGTATAATGGCCTGAACTTGTTTGTACTGTAACTGCATCAAGCGGTTTTTTACTATAATAATCAGACACAGTTCCGCTTATAGTTTGACTATATGCGCTTTGAAACAAAGAAAAAAATATAATTAAAAATACAATCGGCTTCAAGTACTTCCTTTGAAATGTAATATTACAAAGCTGACTTGTTTTAATTGAATTTGAAAAGTTAAGATGTAATTACCGGCCCATATACACCATAAGAATCTGAACATCGCTTGGATTTACACCAGAAATTCTGCTTGCCTGACCTAAGGTTCTTGGGTTTATTTTTTTGAATTTTTGCATTGCTTCTGCGCTTAAAGCAGTTATTCGGTCATAGTTAAAACTATCCGGGATAACCACATCTTCAAGAACATTCATCTTTTTTACAAGCTCTTGCTCTTTTTCAATATAGCGCTCATATTTAATTTGTATTTCTGCCTGTTCAAGTTCATCTGTATTAAAATCGCTTAAGCAGTTTTTAAGAGCAGGAACTGATTGTTTGAAATCTTTCAGGTTTACGTCTGGTCTTAATAAGACTTTAAAAGCTTTTTGCTTTTCATCAATTTTTGCTGAATTTATACTTTGAAGATAATTATTTACATCATCAGGTTCAACGCTGACAGTTTGAAGTAATTTTTTTAAGGATGAAACTGCCTCTTTTTTAGCACTCACTTTTTCCATTCGTTCCTGGCTTGCTAAACCAAGGCGGTAACTCTTTTCAGTCAGGCGCAAATCTGCATTATCCTGACGTAACAATGTTCGAAATTCAGCCCGGCTTGTAAACATTCTATAAGGTTCTTCGGTGCCTTTATTAATAAGGTCATCAATCAAAACACCTATATATGCTTCATCCCTTTTTAAAACAAATGGCTCCAGATCATTGATTTTTTGATGCGCATTAATTCCGGCAATTAAGCCTTGGCAAGCAGCTTCCTCATAACCGGTTGTTCCATTAATTTGTCCGGCAAAGAACAAGTTTTCAATAATTTTTGTTTCTAAAGTATTTTTAAGTTGAGTAGGTGGGAAATAATCATATTCTATTGCATAACCAGGTCTAAACATTTTAACCTTTTCAAGTCCTTTAATTTTACGAAGAGCTTCGTATTGAACTTCTTCAGGTAGTGATGTTGAAAACCCGTTTAAATAAATCTCAATAGTATTAAAGCCCTCTGGTTCAATAAATAATTGATGTCTCTCTTTATCTGCAAAGCGATTTATTTTATCTTCTATGCTTGGGCAATACCTTGGTCCTACACCATCAATTCGACCACAGTACATAGGGCTTCTGTCAAAACCTTGCTTTAAAATATCATGTACCTCTTGATTTGTATAAGTAATATAACAAGAGAGTTGTTTTTCAGGAGATATTCGTTGAATATCCAAATGCGAAAAACCAGTGATTGACTCATCTCCTTTTTGAATTTCAGTTTTACTATAATTTATACTTCTTCCGTCAAGTCTTGGAGGAGTACCTGTTTTAAGACGATTACTTTCAAATCCAATTTCAACCAATTGTTCAGTTATTCCAAAAGCACTCTTTTCACTTATTCTTCCCCCACCAAACTGTTTTTCTCCAATATGAATAACACCATTTAAAAAAGTGCCACTTGTTACAATAACTGATTTTGCTTTTATAATATGCCCTAACCCGGTTATTACACCTGTAATTTTATTGTTATCAACTTGAAAGCCACGAACTGTATCTTGAAAAAAATCTAGACTTGTCTGTTCAAGCATGGATCTCCAAATTAACGAGAATAGCATCCGATCATTTTGCGATCGGGGACTCCACATTGCGGGTCCTTTACTTTTATTAAGCATCCGGAATTGAATCATGCTTTTATCACTCACTATACCACTATACCCACCTAAAGCATCTATTTCTCTAACAATCTGTCCTTTAGCAATTCCACCCATTGCAGGATTACAGCTCATTTGAGCAATAGTCTGCATGTTCATGGTAATTAATAAGGTTGTACTTCCCAAATTTGAAGCAGCAGCAGCAGCTTCACAACCAGCATGACCTGCACCGATTACTATAACATCATATTCAGAAAACATCTGGCAAATTTAATTTTTCACGTGGAACTAATTTTGGCTGCATGCAAAATCTTGAACTAAAAAAATATATCCATTTTTGTAGAAAGAAGAACTAATACCAGTTTCGGTCAAAGTAGGATTTAAAAGAGCTTTTCTGTGTCCAAGATCTGAGACGTTTAAATCAATATATAAAAGGCATAACAAAAAAATAGGTTCATTTTGACCATAACTAATATTCTCACTTCCACATTTTTTTAGATTCAATGCTTTAAAACGATTCTCAAAGGTTTCACCTTTAGATGAAGTATGGGATGGCGAGGCATTGTTTGAAGTAATATCAACTGAATGCTCTTTTGCCAAATTGATCAACGCAGGATTAAGAGATAGGAGTGGTAAGTTTGATGTGGAAAATAGATCAATCTTCAGAGTAGCAAGATTTTGCCCCCTTAACTGAGGATAAACATTAACAATTGGTAAAACTACGCTGTCATAGAAGCGTTTGGGATTTTTTCTACTGTAATTAACCCAATAATAGAACTCCTGATCAGTTGAAGATAATTTCTTGAAGGTTAATTGACTTTGATTAAAATTTTGAACTGAAGTATCAACAGTTGATGGTTTAGGAATAGTAGCTTCTTTAAAAGAAAGCATTTTTTGTGATCGAGAAACTGAAAAAATTAATACCAAGAAAAAAATTATAAATAATTGTTTCACGTGGATCGATAAAATAAGTTTAAAAAATAATCTTCTTTCTCACTCATATATTTCTTGCTTTTTGACGTGTCATCTTTATAGCCGCATAAGTGTAAAGAACCGTGAATCATAACTCTCAATAATTCTTTTTCGTATGACACTAAAAAAAATTTTGCATTTTCTTCTATTCGGTCAATACTTAAATAAATTTCTCCGTTTACAAGTTTATCAGTATCAGATAAATTAAATGATATAACATCTGTAAAAAAATTATGGTGTAAATAATTTATATTTATGTTAAGTAAATAGTTATCGGAACAAAAAATGAATTTTAGTTCTTGAAGTTGTGTTTTTTCAATTTTAAAAATTTGGCTTAAGAAATTCTTTATGCTTTTGCGTTTTCTAACATTTACTTTTCTATCTGCAGAAAAAAAATTAATCTTTTCCATTTGTTTCAAATTTCGTAAAACTTAAAAAAGAATGGGTTTTAGTTTTGCATTATGAAGCTATCAGAATTAAGAATTGGCCAGCATGCAGTTATAACCGGATTTGATAAAGATGATTTATCAATAAAGCTCATGGAGATGGGATTTATTCCTGGTGAAACCATTAGAGTTGAAAAATTTGCACCTTTTGGTGATCCAATATGTATTCTTGTTGCTGGATATACTTTAAGTCTTAGAATTGATGAAGCTGAGACAATTAAGGTAGATATTTTATAACCAAATAAAAATTGAGTGAAAATTGGATTATTATTTGGCTCATTTAACCCTGTTCATATTGGCCACTTAATTATTGCACAGCATATCGCTAATTTTTATACAGATGAGGTTTGGTTTGTTGTCTCGCCTCAAAATCCTTTAAAAAACAGTGATAGCCTTTTAAATGTTAATAATCGAATGCAACTTGTTAAAGCAGCCATTAAAACAAACAAAAAATTTAGGATATGTGAACTAGAAATAAGTCTGCAAATTCCCTCTTATACAATTGATACTCTTGAAGTTTTAGATATAAAATACCCTAAATATGAGTTTTACTTAATAATGGGTTCTGATAATTTTATAAGCATTTCAAATTGGAAATCTTCTGAGCGATTACTTAAGGATTATAAGATCGTTATATACCAACGACCTGAATTTTCATTAAACCCTCAAAATCTTACATCAGCTAATATATTAACTGCAAAAGCACCTTTAATCAACATCTCTGCAACAGAAATACGAAAGTTAATTAGTGCAAAAAAAAGTATCCAATACCTTGTCCCTCAAAGCGTTATATCTTTAATAGAAGAAAATCAATTTTACTACAAATAATTAAACATTAATCCTAACAATAAACAGAAAACAGGAATTAGCTGCGGTCGAATTTTAGTAAATGAGAGTAGTAAAAATGTTCCTACAATCACAATAACATTTGTGTAAGAAACTAATTGTCCGTCAATAATATTAATTGATACAGCTTGCATAAGAAACAAGGTTGAGGCGATCATAATTCCAACAACCGATGCATTTATGCCTTCAAGTGAACGATAAATAACAGCATACTTTTTTAAGTTATTCCATACAGGAAAAAAGAATAATACTAATAAAAGGCTGGGTAAAAACAATGCAACAGAACCTATGATACAGCCAATTACTTGTGTATGTCGACTTCCTTTGCTTAACAATATGCCTCCAGTAAAAGCACCAATAGAAAATACTGGTCCGGGTATAGCCCTAACAATACCTGAACCAGTTAAAAAGTCTTCTTTATCAGCTTTTAAAGCACCCGGATTTCTTTTTTCAATTTTTTCTCTTGCAGGCCTTATAACATATTGCTGATACATCATTGGTATCAAAACATCTCCGCCGCCAAAAACAAGACTTCCAAACCTGTAAAAATTTTCAAATAAATTATAAGGACCCCTGTTTTTCCAGTCATGTTTTCGTGCAGTTTCACTCATGTATGCAGAAACGGCAAAAAAAGCAAAAAATATCAAAATATTAGCCCATCTTATCTTCCTTATTGGTATTTCCTGCTGTGGAATACGTATTTTACTGAAGTTAGTTGCAAAGCCAGCAGCTATAATAATACTTGGGAAAATCCAGGGCGAATTAAATAATGGTAATGTAATTAACGCTGCCATAACCATTATAACTATTGTTATATTGTTGTGCACTGCAATCTTCGACATTTTATAAGCTGAAAATGCAATAAAGCCAACTGCCATAGGTTGAATAAATCTAAATACACTTACAAGTGTAGCCCTGTCGTTTACAGACTTTATTAAAAAAGAGAATGAGCCCATTAAAATGCTTGCAGGTGTTATCCAGATTAATAAAGTTAATATAGCAAGCGGCACACCACCTTGTTTATAGCCTATTAATGTAATGGTTTGTGTAGATGATGCGCCTGGTAGCATTTGGCAAAATGCATTGTACTCTAACAGCTCATCTTCTGTTACATCATGCCGGCGATGTACAAAATTTTTTATCATCATTCCCATGTGACCCTGTGGGCCACCAAAAGCAGTTAAACTATGAAAAAGCACTGCTTTAAGAAATGCAATATGGCGAGGAACAATCAAGCTATTATTAAATGTTCAATTTTTTAAACCAATTTCCTTTAGTCTTTCATCGAGATATTTACCTGCCGTAATATCATCGTATTTTTTTGGATGATTTGCATCAACACAATCGGCAAGACAGGCAAGACTCATTTCACTGCGCGGATGCAAGAAAAACGGCATAGAAAACCTACTTGTGTGCCACAATTCTTTGGGAGGATTTATCACACGATGCGTTGTACTTTTTAATTTATTGTTGGTTAATCTTTGAAGCATATCTCCTACATTAACAACAATATGTTCGGGTAAAGATGTAACACCTACCCATTCACCTTTTTTTGTAAGTATTTGCAAACCATCTGCTGAACTGCCAACAAGTAATGTTATAAGATTAATGTCTTCATGTTGTTCTGCACGAATTGCAGATTTTGGTTCTTGCGTTATCGGCGGGTAATGTATGCAACGCAAAATAGAATTACCATCCTGTAAATATTGCTCAAAATAATTTTCATTCAATCCAAGATGTAAAGCAATTGCCTTTAATAAAGCAGATCCCGCTTTTTCAAAATGCCTGTATGCTTTATATAATGTATCATAAAATTCAGGCACTTCACTTACTCTTATATTTTCCGGATAATAGTCATTATCATTTTTATTTTGCCGAGTTTGACCAAACTGAAAAAACTCTTTTAAATCAGGCGCTTCACTGCCTTTTGCATGTTCTTTTCCAAAGCTTGTATAACCGCGTTGGCCTGCTAAACCTTCAACTTCATATTTTAATTTTTTTTGTAACGGAAGAGAAAAAAACTTCTGTACATAATTATAAAGATCGGTGATAAGCTTACCTGGAATTGTATGATTTGTTACTGCCACAAATCCCACGGTTTCAAATGCAGCACCTAACTTTTGAACAAAGGCTTGTTTTTTTTCATCATCATCATCTAAAAATTCAGCAAGATTAACAACCGGGATAGTTTCATTCATTTATAAAGATTTATAGCAAAGATGTTTTCAATATGCAATGAAGATCTTTTCAACCAAAAGTTATTGTTTATTTTATGGTTTTCAAATAATCACTAAGTCGTGTAATTGCCTGCGCCGTTAAATTAGTTTCATCCTGTGCCTCTTTCCATTTTCGTTGTTCAATTGCTTCTCTTATACCAGGCAATGTTTTTACACCGTAACCAGTATAAAATCCCGGTGCATATAAACTATGCCTGTACCAGCTTCTGCGTGGCAAACCATCTGGCAATAATAACTGTTGTTCGGCATGTGATAAAGCAATGTTTACATTTTCATCAGGCGAAGTATAATTTTTTTTCACAAAATTGCTTAAACTATCTGTTGTTATTTCTAAAGCGTTAAGTGCGTTTTGTAAAGGACTTAAATCTATAAACGGCACTTCCTCTTTTGGTTGAGGCTGAATGTATGTTTTAGTTGGATCAGAGGCTAACTTATAATCGTTTTGCCTGATTAATTGATTTTCTGTAACTGTCGCATCACGCATATCACTGATCATATTCATTAAGTCGTTTGCATATTTGTCTGCTG
>CAZZXW010000044.1:0-4702 GCA_964658095.1 uncultured Parafilimonas sp.
CTGCAATTTCATGGGCCGGTGCAGTTGGGCCTTGGCAGATGATGGCAGATGCAGCACGTGAATATGGATTGCGCACCGGCAATTATGATGACCGTTATGATTATGTAAAAAGCACGAATGCTGCTGCACGCATGTTAAGTACTTTATATGCGACTTATAAAGATTGGCTGCTGGTTATTGCAGCTTATAATTGTGGCACTGCAAATGTAAACAGGGCTATTACAAAAGCGCATAGCACTAACTTTTGGCGCATTCAATATTATTTGCCTGAAGAAACAAGAAACCATGTTAAAAAATTTATTGCCACGCATTATTATTTTGAAGGCAATGGAAGTATTGCCACGCTTACTGCTGATGAAGCAAAAGATTACATTCTGAACAATGGAACCAATAAAAGTAATAATTATGCATCGTTGCTTTCAAGTTGTACAACCGTTAGTGTTTTTGGAAAATATAATTCTGTAGTAATTGCCAATACCCTTGGAATGGACATTGCAGTTTTTAATGAATTAAATCCGGGCTTTGATGATGCACTTGCCAAAGGTTCAATTTATACACTTCATTTGCCGGCTGATAAAGCCGCATTGTTCCAGGCCAAAAAGATTGAAATATTAAAACAAAGCGTAGAGCTGTTTTTATCATCAGCAAATAATTCACCAACCCAAGGCAAATGATTATGCGGTAAGCACTTTTTTTATAGCAGCAACTTTAACCATACATTCGTCATATTCTTTTTCTTCATCCGCATAAATAGTAATAGCACTGCCAACGAGATAGTTTAAATATTTTTTTGTTTGATTATAAAATATGCTTCTTATCACAACATTAAAATCAAAATCTTTTTGCGGTGTTATATAACCCACGCTTCCTGAAAATAACCCACGCCTGGTTTTTTCATATTGCTCAATCAACTGCATTACACGATACTTTGGCGCACCCGTCATTGAGCCCATAGGGAATGTTGCCTTGATGATTTCTGAAAAATTAATGCCTTCTTTTAAAGTTCCGCTTATAGTAGAAATCATTTGATGTACCTGCGGAAAAGTATAAATTCCAAACAACTCATCTGTTATTACTGAACCTTGTTCACATATCTTACTTAAATCATTACGCACCAAATCAACCACCATTACATTTTCACTTCGTTCTTTTGGATTATAGTATAATTCATGCTTATTAAAAGCATCTGCATCATCATTTATATTTCGGGCTGACGTACCTTTTATTGGCTGTTCAACAATTTTTTGTTTGTGTTTTGACAGATATCTTTCAGGGCTTGCACAAAGCAAATAATTATCATACAATTTATAGTAACAGGAAAATGGTGACGGCGAAATTTCAAGCAGTTTGGAAAAGATTTGCAACGCATTTATTTCAACATTCTTAATAAAAAATTCCTGGCAAAAATTAATCTCATAACAATCACCATGCAGTATATGCGCTTTTAATTTTTCAATTGTTTCGATGTATTCATTTTTACTTATTGCTGCTTTTATTTCTTTTATTGATGTTGGCATATCATGCTCAACAATCTGCACACAATTAATATCATTAAAAATTAAATCAGGACTATTATAAGTAAAAACTTCAACCGTATTTCCGTTTAATGTTATTACCGTTTTAGGTTGAAATAAAAAAATATCAGGAAAGCTTATTTTATTCTTATGATTGGATTCAAGGTTTTCAATTTCATTTTTCAGATCATAATTTAGATGACCAAATATCCAGTCATTACAATTATTATAAAAAGCATCAAGCTGATCAAAATTGTTTTTTTCATGATTAAAAACCTGTAACGTTTCAGTCGCTAAAAGGCAATCATAAGTATGATAAGCATCTTCATAATGATGGCTATCCATAAAACAACAAATGCTAAACTGGTTTGCCCAATTCAGCATTTGCACTTTAAAAAGTTCTATATCGTTTACATAAAATTCAGCATGGTTTCTTTGCACATCAGGATGGTTTAAAAATCATCATCCTTCTCATCATCAAAATCAGAATCATTAAAGAGGTCAAACTCCTTTAGGTCATCATCAAACTTTAAATCATCATCATCACCTTCACTATCTTTTTTACCTGCTTTCTTTCCTCTGGACTTTGGAATATCAAATTCATCAAAATCAGGATCCCAGTTTTCTTCTTCTTCAGGCTTTTCCCATTCATCCGGTTCTTCATCACTTTCATCGGCGTCTTCCTCAGCTTCTTCTTCTTTGCCTTTTTTAGTTTTAGGCACTTTTACTTTTGGTGTTACTTCAACGTCATCGGCTTCATCCAATTCATCATCTTCAGCCTTCTCTTCTTTTTTTGGTTTGGAAGATGCCTTCGTTTTTTCAGAATCTTTTTCAACAGGTTTTTTTGTTGATTTGTTTTCTTTATATGATTTTGTCGCCATAGTCAATATAAATTATCAGTGTAAAATTTCAACGAGTTTTTTAATCAGCAAAAAATATTTTCAATTAAATTTTTATGATCTGTTCACGCTGCGGGCCGTTTGAAACATAACTTACCGGTGCCTTTATATATTGATTTATAAAGTTGATATATTGCTGCATAGCATCCGGCAAATTTTCTTTTTTATTTAAACAGGTTGAGTCACAGCTCCATCCTTTAAAATGTTTATATTCAGGCACAACATCTGTTTGCATTAACTGGAAAGGAATTTTATCTGTTTGTTCTCCGTTAATTGTATAAGCTGTACAAACATTTAAATCCTGAAACGAGTCAAGCACATCAGCTTTTGTCATGATCACTTTTGTAACGCCATTCAGCATAACCGTATATTTTAAGGCCACAAGATCTATCCATCCGCAACGACGTGGCCTGCCTGTAGTTGCACCAAATTCGTTACCAATTTTTCTAAGTGTTTCACCGGTTTCATCATGTAATTCTGTGGGAAAAGGGCCACCACCTACTCTTGTGCAATATGCTTTTGTTACACCCAGCACTTCATTAATTTTTTGCGGTGCAATACCTAAACCCGTGCATACGCCTGCAGAAATAGTATTGGATGAAGTTACAAACGGAAACGTTCCAAAATCAATATCCAGCATGCTGCCTTGTGCACCTTCTGCAAGCACTTTTTTGCCATTGCTTATTTCTTCATTAATAAAATATTCTCCGTTTACAATATTTAAGGTGCGCAAAAAATCTATGGCTTCAAAAAACTCTTCTTCCCAATCACTTATATCATCAATAAAATGAAAATTATCTAACAGCTTTTGATGTTTAAGCCGCAGCTTTATGTATTGTGTAGTAAAAGATTTGCGCATAATGTCACCCACACGCAAAGCATTTCTACCCGTTTTATCCATGTAAGATGGACCAATGCCTTTTAGGGTTGAACCAATTTTGCTTTCGCCTTTTTGCATTTCAGAAGCCCTGTCTAAAGCACGATGGGTAGGCACAATTAAGTTAGTGCGTTGTGCTATAAAAAGATTCTTCTTAACATCAATACCAAAAGAAGCAACTAGCTCACATTCACGTTTTAAAGTAACGGGATCAAGCACTACGCCATTACCAATTATGTTGATGGTGTTCTGATGAAATATGCCGGATGGTATTTGGTGCAATACCACTTTTTTATCTTCAACATAAAGTGTATGCCCTGCATTTGGCCCACCCTGGAAGCGTGCTATAATATCATATTGAGGCGCAAAGTAATCAACTATCTTACCTTTACCTTCATCGCCCCACTGCAAGCCAAGTATAACATCAACCATTAAAAATATTTTACAAACAAAAATAATGTATGATGCCGGAGTTTAGGTTTGTAAATACAATTAATATTCATTTGCAAAATTTTAATGTTAGTATGATGACAGTTAAAACACTTATATTTAAACAGAATTACTTTATGAAGAATTTTTGTTTTGCTATTGCCTTTTTTATTTTGTTTACCGGCTTTGGTTTTTCAGCCCGCTCACAAGAAATTTTACATGATTCAACTTATTATACAACCTTTCCAAATTCATTAACGGTAAGGCTTTATTCAATTAAAGATTATTCTGGTTTTACATTACCGGCTATTGGTGATGCAAAAGATCTTAAGTACCGGGCAAATTCAAATTATAATATTGGCCTTGGTGCTACTTACCTTAATACTTCTGTAAATCTTAGCGCTGGTTTTGGATTTGTAAATAAAGGAAACGATGATAAAGGCAAAACAAAAGCATTTGATGTGCAAATACATTTCTTTCCAAGAAAATGGATGGATGATTTTTTATTTCTTCACTATAAAGGTTTTTATGTATCGCCCCAAGGTTATGCTGCCAATGCATCCAACATTTATTATTACAGGCCTGATATAAGAATGAACCTTGCAGGCTTTACGGCTTACCGAAATTTTAATTACAGGCATTTATCTTTTCGTTCAGCCTTTAATCAAAATGAATGGATACATAAATCTGCAGGTAGTTTTTTATTAGGCGGCGGCATTTATTATCAGGAAATTTATTCACATGACAGCAGTTTAATACCATCTAAACTTGCACAGGATTTTTCAAATCCCAACTTTAAAAATTTTCATTTTATAAGTGTGGGCCCCGGCATTGGTTATGCTTACACGCTGGCCTTTGCTAAGCATTATTTTTTATTAGGTTCAGCCATTATAAACGGCAATATCAATTTTGCTGAAGATGGTAATGGCGCAATTAAAAACAAAAAAACATAATATCAATATATGGGACATTTGTTATGAATA
>CAZZXW010000044.1:4712-14167 GCA_964658095.1 uncultured Parafilimonas sp.
AGGTTGAATTAAAAACAAAAAAACAAGTTTTGAACCCGCCGGTGTTTACAAAGCCAGCATTGGTTATAATGGCAGTGTGTGGAATGTTAATTTAGATTGGGCAGGTAATGTTTTACTGGTTAAACAGGCAAATGTTTCAAAAGCAAATATTTTTCCAACAAGCAGCATAAGATTGATGGTGGCAAAACAAATTATGCTTAAAAAACCTTTTCGCCTGGCAAGCAATATTATTCATGGCATTTTTGGAAACTCTGAATAACATACATCAATACTTTGTGTTTACAGCATTTTATTAAAAGTAAAACCTGCCCTTAAAAAGTAGCAGGTTTATTAAATCTCAAAACGTTGCTTTTGCGTGTGCAGAAGTACACTTCCTGGTAGCAATTTAATAGCAACTGCCTTCGGTTCAAACTTCCTTATAATTTTCTATAAAAAATTTTCAAAAAAAACTTTGGGAAACCAAATGGTTGCATATATATTTGCAACCGATTAGTTTCATGAATTAAATAAAACAAATGAGGAGAGATATATTTCAAGCCATTGCAGACCCTACAAGGCGAGCTATTATCGCTTTGATCGCTTTACAGGCGATGACACCAAATGCCATTGCTGAAAACTTCAATACAACACGCCAAGGGGTGTCAAAACATTTACGCATTCTCACAGAATGTGAACTTGTAAAACAGGAACACCAGGGCAGAGAAATTTATTACTCGCTCCAAATTGAAAAAATGAAAGAAATAGACAAATGGTTAGCCCAATACCGAAAGATATGGGAAACCCGGTTCAATCAACTTGACAATGTATTATCAACGATTAAAAAAAACAAAAAATGACAAATAGTTTGCTATTTGATTTTACTGTTGACAAAACCACAAACACGGTTTTCGTAAACAAAGAATTTAATGCGGACCTTTCGCTGGTATGGGATGCATTTACCAAACAAGAAATTCTTGACCAATGGTGGGCGCCTAAACCATGGACTTCAAAAACGAAATTCATAAATTTCAAAGTTGGCGGGCGAAGATTTTATGCGATGGTTAGCCCGGAGGGGCAAGAGCATTGGAGCATTCAAAATTATACTTTAATAACTCCGGCAACTAACTTCAAATTTGTTGATGCATTTACAGATAAAGATGAAGTAATTAATACTGAATTTCCAAGCTCAGAATGGGAGTTGAATTTTATTGAACAAGCTGATACAACAACAGTAAAAATTGCTATCAGGCATAAAACGCTTGCATCCCTCGAGCAAATAATTCAAATGGGTTTTAAAGGAGGATTTACAATGACATTGAATGAACTGGACACGTTATTGCAAAATTTAAAACACAAAAAGAATGAACAATAATTTGCTATTTGATTTTACCGTTGACAAACCAGCTAAAACAGTATACATCACAAGAGAGTTTGATGCCGAACTTTCGCTGGTATGGGATGCTTTCACAAAAGCAGAATTGATTGACCAATGGATTGCACCTGCACCGTTTACAGCTAAAACGAAATACCAGGACTTTAAAGTTGGTGGTAAAAGATTTTATGCAATGATTAGTCCTGATGGGCAAGAACATTGGGCAATACAGGAGTACACTTCCATTACTCCCAAGACCAACTTTAAAATGTACAATGCTTTTGCAGATAAAGATGAAAACCCTGAATTGCCTGGCTCTGATTGGGATCATACTTTCAGCGAAGAAAACAGAACAACAAAAGTGACTATCGTTATTTATAATGAATCGCTCGAAAGAATGGAGAGAATATTAGATGGCTTTACACAAGGAATGAAAATGTCATTGAGCAACCTGGAAAACTTATTGAAAACTTTATCTACAAAATGATTTATGTTTTCAAAACATCTGTCAAAACTAAAATGCAGGTAAAGAAACTCAAACTGCATATTGACGAGAAATTGCCAAACGCAAAATGGAATTTTGATCTTGAAGACTGTGATAAAATTTTGCGCATTGACAGTAAAGAAAATATCGTTTTAAAAACGATTGATTTATTAAATGCTCATAAATACAGCTGTGAAGAATTAGAGTAAAACAGAAAAATAGTAAACAATTAAACAATCAAAAAAATAAAAACTATGGCAATTATTAATCCTCACATTAACTTCAATGGCAATGCCGAAGAAGCATTCAATTTTTACAAATCAGTATTTGGCGGAGAGTTTTTAAAAGTTATTCGTTGCAAAGACATTTCAAGCCCAGAATTTCCAGTAGCAGAAGATGATGCAAATAAAATAATGCACATTGCTTTGCCCATTGGCAAAAACACTTTAAGGGGCAATGACGTTCCGACATTTCTGGGGCGGGTAAATGAAAATGAAAACAGATCCAAAATATCTGTTAGCGCAGAAAGCAAAGAAGAAGCCGACAAAATATTTAGCGGGCTTTCAGCAGGCGGAGATGTTGAAATGCCTATTGGAGACAGTCCCTGGGGTTCTTACTTTGCAATGTTTAGAGATAAATACGGTATTGAATGGATGGTGGAATTTGACACAAATGAAACAAATAAAAGTAACTGAAGAGACAATGACCACTAACATTAATTGTTGATGATATCCTGGTTAATTAGTGATGACAACCAATAATGGCAAAAGTTTGCCATTATTGGTTTTACTTAACGGCCGTCGCTTAAACTATTTTATAACGCGGATTTTAATCTGGTGAAAAGATAAATGCGTTTGAATGCCGTAGGCACGATGCTCGTTTATATTGCTGCTAACGAATTTAAAATCCGTTATAACAATATTTGTTGAAGCTATGCTTTAATTCTTTTTATTGCTTAAAAGCAAATCTACTTTCGCAGCAGATTCTGTTTGCGTAATGAGGTTATATTTGACTTGTTTCCAAACATGCAGAACAACCTAAGATGGATAAAAGAATTGAAAAGATAAAGATCTTCAGGCGGTTTTTACTTACGCAGATCATAGAACTTACTGATGAACAACTTAACAAAATTCCCGAAGGGTATAACAATAATATTATATGGAATTTGGGTCATTTAATTTGTGCACAACAAAGCATTTGTTACATAAGAGCAGGGCAACCCATTATTGTAAACAATAAATATTTTTCGCCCTATCTCACCAATACAAAACCAAATACATTTATAAACGGGCAGGAAATAGAAAACATAAAGAAGTTGTTGATTAGCTCTATTGACGATCTTCAAACAGACTTTGACAAAAAAATATTTGACAACTATGTGCCTTCTCCAAACATTTTAAAGATTTATGGAATAGAACTAAACACTATTGAAGATGCTTTAGAATTTATACTTTATCATGA
The DNA here is from genome assembly GCA_964658095.1 of uncultured Parafilimonas sp. GTDB lineage: Bacteria > Bacteroidota > Bacteroidia > Chitinophagales > Chitinophagaceae > Parafilimonas. Next base: position 8,009 of record CAZZXW010000044.1, read on the forward strand.
GGGCTTTCATAGCGGTTATATTATTTCATTAAAGCACCTTGTAATTTAAAAAATGCAAACCGGTGAACTAACTTGTAACTTAACTACACCAAAATTTAAGAAGCGAAAAGAAACAGTTATTGCTCTTGATAATGTCTTTAATAGTAAACTTCAACAGGCAATTTACGCTGCGGGCAATTGAATAATGAAAGCCGTTCCTTCGCCTTCTTTGCTCTCTACTTTTATAGTTCCGTTATGTTCTTTGGTGATAATGTCGTAAGCCAATGATAAACCCAAACCCGTTCCCTGCCCGGTTGGTTTTGTAGTAAAAAATGGTTGAAAAATTTTATCAAGCACAGGTTGTGGTATGCCGTTTCCATTATCCTTTACCATAATTTCAATGCCATCATCTGTTGTTCTTTTTGTTTGAATCAGCACCATGGGTTTATAATTTTCATTAGCATTTGCCTTCTTTTCACTTACTGCATAAAATGCATTATTTACAAGATTTAGTATTACCCTGCCAACATCTTGCGGAACAATGTTTATTTTATTGATGGATGTATCAAAATCTGTTTTAAAATCTGCGTTGAATGATTTGTCTTTTGCACGCAAACCATGATAACTTAAGCGCAGGTATTCATCACACAAAGCATTTATATCAGTTGCTTCTTTTATGCCGGTATTTTTTCTTGAGTGCTGCAACATGCCTTTTACAATAGCATCTGCACGCTTGCCGTGAAAAGCAATTTTTTCATTGTTCTGAAAAATATCATTCAGGAGATCATCTACATCTTCACTGCTTTGTTCTCCTGGTTTATGACTCTTTAATTCTTCTATCAGTTCATTATTAACTTCAGAAAAATTATTCACGAAGTTTAAAGGGTTTTGTATTTCATGTGCAATGCCCGCAGTAAGTTCTCCAAGGCTTGCCATCTTTTCACTTTGTATTAATTGTGCCTGCGTTGATTTTAATTCATTCAATGCTTGTTCAAGCTCTTCTTTTTGTTTGGTAAGTTCAGCAGTACGTTCAGCTACCTGCACTTCAAGATCAGCCTTCATGGCTGTAATTACTTTATTGTTCTGTTCTTCTTTTAATGCTTTTTCTCGTGCTTGTGTAAGTTCTTTTTGTTGCTTGCGGTTTACTATCCATGTACCTATGCCCCAAATTACAGCAAAGGTTTCTGCAATATTTGCCCAGCTATCCCATTTGTTATAAAAACTTTTGCTTACCAGTTTAACCGCTTCTTCAACAAACGAAACAACGAGGTAAGGCAAAATAGCGGTAATTAAAAACCTTGCGGTTTTAAAAGCTTCATTTGTATTGATGAGATACAGCAAGCCTGCGAGCATAATTATAGCCAGCCACGCACCTACTGTATAAAACGCATCAACAGAAATCTGCGCAATCGCAAAAGCAATAGAACCATACATCAGCCACAATAATTTCTTATTCCATTGTGGCATTGTAAGTGATGTTTTAAGCGATCTGCGCAAATAATTTACAATCACAATAATTATAATAAACTCAAATGACATATTGATTTATTTAAATGAAACTGCCTGTTATTTTACATGCGCCTTGGCTTTTAAAATACCGCCTGTTGCTTCTTTAACGCTTTGCACATATACAAACACTTTGGGATCAATTTCTTCAAGCGTATCCTGTATCTGTTTTATCTCAAGGCGTGTTACAATGGTTACAATTATCTCACAATCTGTTCTGATATCAAAGCTGCCGGGCAGGTAACCTCTTTCACCTTTGTACACGGTTATGCCTTTACCCAACTCATTTACAAGATAATTTTTTATTTCATCATGCACTGAGGAAATAATATGAATTGCCGTAAACTCTTCAATACCATCAACCACGTAATTGGTAGCTCTTGTTGCGGTAAAATATGTAATGATAGAATACAATGCTGTTTCAATACCAAACTGGAAAGCAGCCGTAATGATGATGATGCTGTTTAAGATCAATACCACTTCAGTGTTTGATAAACCTGTTTTTCTTTGCGTGAACACGGCAATAACTTCGGCACCATCTATAACACCGCCGCCTCTTATTACAAGGCCAATACCTGTACCAATCAGCAAGCCTCCAAAAATAGCAATCAGCAACCTGTCATTAGTAACCGGTTTTATATTAACGAATAATAAAGCAAGTGAAAGCAGAATAACAGCAATGGTTGTTTGCACTGCGAATGTTTTGCTTATTTTTTTGTAGCCGAGATAAATAAATATTGAATTAAGCAGAACAACCAATATGCTGATGTTGATATGAAACATCTCATGCAGCAATATGGATATGCCGGTAACGCCACCATCTAAAAACCGGTTGGGAATCATAAAACCTTTCATGGCAAATGTTGCAAGGCTTATACCAATAAGAATATGTAAAAAGCTTTTCAAGTTCAGCACTTTCTTCCATTCAAGCTTGTCATGCTTATATTTTCTGCTCATTATTTTTGCATTGATTTATTCTAAAGATAAGCGCATAAAAATAAAAAACCCCTCCTGGAAAGGAGCGGTTTTTTTCACTTAAAAATCTAAAATTTATGAGATTAGCATTTTAACGCCATTGTATTCTAACAATTGCATGAATGCCTTTTATGGTTATAGTTGTGATCTTTACAACACATTTTATAGCTGTGCGCTCTGCTTTATTTCACCTAATAATTACCACAATCTTTTGGTTCGCCGGCTGCTGCCACCTAAACCTAATGCACCTAATAAACTTCTTGTAATTACAGATGCGGCTGTGCGTTCAATTTGTTTTACAGCAGGATTATTAAATATGCTGGTTACATTTTGCGAAACTGATTTTTGTTGAGACTGCGGTGATGATTGTTGCGGTTGCGCTTGTTGTTGCGAAAGATTTGCTGCCTGCTGCAGCTTGGCATTTAAAATTTCATACGCACTTTCACTATCTATACTTTGATTATATTTTGCAATGAGTTTGCTTTTGCTCACCACTGCATCAAGCTCTGTATCTGATAAAATATTCATGCGGCTGCGTGGCACACAAAGCATAGTATGTATAAGCGGCGTTGGTATGCCCTGCTCATTTAAAAAAGTTACCAGTGCTTCACCAATGCCCATTTGTGTAAGCAGGTCTTCTGTTTTGTAAAAAGTTGTTTCAGGAAAATTTTCAGCAGCTTGTTTTATTGTTTTTCTATCTGCTGCAGTAAAGGCACGTAAAGCATGCTGCACTTTAAAGCCAAGCTGGCTTAATATAGCTGCCGGAACATCCTGCGGGTTTTGTGTGCAAAAGAAAATACCAATGCCTTTAGACCTGATGAGCTTTATAACTGTTTCAATTTTTTGCAATAAAGCATCTGTTGCTTCATCAAATAAAAGATGTGCTTCATCAATAAACAGCACAAGCTTTGGTTTATCAACATCACCTTCTTCCGGAGATGATGCATACAATTCATCAAGCAACTGCAACATAAAAGTGGAAAATAATTTCGGGCGGCTTTGCATATCTGTAACACGCAGAATATTTATCATTCCCCGGCCATCATCACTTATGCGCATAAGGTCATCGACTTCAAAACTTGGTTCGCCAAAAAAAACATCAGCGCCTTGCTGCTGTAATTCAATCACCTTTCTTAAAACAGTTCCTGAAGTTGTGGTTGAAATATTGCCATACATTTTTTGTACATCCGCTTTGCCTTCATTGCATACATACTGCAACACTTTTATAAAATCCTGCAGGTTTAATAAAGGCAGTTTGTTATCATCACAATATTTAAAAATTACACTAACCAAACCGGATTGCGTATCATTAAGATCAAGGATTTTTGATAGAAGTATCGGCCCAAACTCACTTACGGTTGCACGTAAGCGAACACCTTTCTCATTACTTAAAGTATAAAACTCAACAGGAAAAGCAGTTGGCTGATAGGTTACATTCAACAGCTTAACACGATCTTCAATGGTTGGATTAGATGTGCCTACTGCAGCAAGCCCGCTTAAATCACCTTTAATATCCAATAACAAAACAGGCACGCTGGCATCACTTAAATACTCGCTTATAAGTTGTAGCGTTTTTGTTTTACCGGTTCCTGTAGCACCCGCAATTAAGCCATGGCGATTCATTGTTTTTAAAGGCAGAAAAACATCTGCGCCGTTAACTACTTTACCATCAAGCATAGCACAGCCAAGCTTTACATGTTCACCTTTAAATGTGTAAGCAGTTTTAACGGCATCAAGCAATTGTTGTTGAGAAGGCATATTTATCAGTTTGATTTTGCGGCAAGATAATTAAGCATAAACTTTTTTTAACTGATAATAACCAGCATTCAAATTTATCTTTTATGAGCAGTAGTATAGATTTTGTTTAATAAAGATTTATCGCCGGGCGCATCTTCAGAGAGTTCCCAAATCATTATGCCACTTGCATTTTGCATAGCAAATTTTGTTTTTTGAATGATGGTGGAGTAACCGTTATAATAAATGCTATCAGCAACAACGTCTGAATTTTCTGAACCAGGATATTGTTGAATAATGTTTTGAAAATCCAAATCCCGTGCAGTGGCCTGGTTATAAAATCCACGGCCATAAAAAGGTACGCCAATCACAATCTTGTTTGAAGGCAAGCCTTTGGCCTTCCATGTGTTCAGATCGTTTACAACCATACTAAACGGCGCATGCTGGCCGGGATGCAAAGTATCCCACGGACCAGTAAAATCATAACACATCAGGTTTACAAAATCAAAATACTTTAAGCACGAATCAGGTACCTGGTCTGTGAACCATGTTGCAAGAGCGGCTGTAACTAATTTATGCTGCGGCTTAAATACAGACGACAGCGTTTTAATAAAATTGCCATAATTGTTACCGATGATGTTACCCTCAAGATCTACATCTGCACCATCTAAATTATTTGAGTCAACATAGGTAAGAATTTGCTTGCAAAAATTATATACACTATCTGGTTTTGTATAATGTTGCCAGTTAGGCAGCGTTGTAAAAAGATTAGCGCCGCCGAGTGAAATAAGCACTTTGGTTTTAAATGTATGAGCACTGTCAACAACGGTTGATAATCCTGTGATAGCTTTTAAATTACCGGTACTATCAGGATTAGCAAATGCAATATTTATGTGTGTAAGTTTTGAATAAGCAATTGCAACACCGCTATCAGGCAAACCACGCCATGCTTTTAAATAACCTACAATGCGAAACTGTGCTGATACATTAATAGTTGTTATTACAAGCAATAATGAAACCATGCAAATGGAAAATTGTTTCATCATACTTTCGGTATTTCATAACCATTATGATATTTTGCTGCTAAAAGTTTATTAGCATCATCGTCTGTAAATTGCTGCTTTGCATCATCCCAATAAATTTTCTTTCCTGTTCTGAATGCAATATTGCCCATATCACAAACTGTTGCTACATGCGCAGCATCTTTAACCGGGCACTTTAAATCTTCCATTTTTCTTGATTTAATTACCTCTAAAAAGTTGCCTGAGTGCAGCAATACGCCATCATCAACTTTCGGCTGGCGTGCAACCGCTTCCATGTAAGGTTTGTTATTATCTGCATCCACTTCAGGTATCACTTCCCAGCCACCACGATCAACCACCAACGTTCCTGTATTACCAATAAATGCCACACCATGATCTCTTTGATAAGGGCCATCATTAATGCCTGTCGCATGTTCCCATTGCAAATTAAATTTGCCGAAATCATATACGGTTGTAAGCGTATCAGGTGTTTCTTCTGCATCATCAGGATAAGCAAATTTGCCGCCGCTTGCCATAATACTTTTTGGTACGGTTGCATCAACACCTTGTAAGGCGTAATCAATCATGTGTACACCCCAATCTGTCATTAAGCCACCAGCATAATCCCAGAACCAGCGAAATGTAAAGTGAAAACGATTTGAATTGAATGGCCGTTTTTCAGCCGGCCCTAACCACATATCATAATCAACACCCGGCGGCGGTGCACTATCAGGTTTTACGGGAACAGAATCCATCCAACCCTGGTAAGCCCATGCTTTTACCAAACGCACATTGCCTAATTTACCTGAATGCACAAACGCCATGGCATCTGCATAATGTTTCTGGCTGCGCTGCCACTGGCCAACCTGCACAACGCGATTATATCTCTGTTGTGCATCAACCATGGTTTTGCATTCAACAATAGAATTGCCAACAGGCTTTT
>CAZZXW010000045.1:0-14021 GCA_964658095.1 uncultured Parafilimonas sp.
CAAAATTTAGAAAACTTCCTGCTTGGTACCAAGTCAGCGCAAAACTTTAAAAAATTATTACAAACAATTGCTACCAATGAGTGGTTAGGGTTTTATCATTATAAAGCTACTAATGAAAAAAGTTTTATAAATAGACTAACGCAAACCGCAGTTAGTCTTTATGAAGTAGATAATACAATTCTTTTTTCGGTTGTTGATTTTTTTAGGTTTGTTGCCTCTCATCATTCTAAAAATGAATTTGAAGCGTTAGAATCATTTTTTAATATTACAGACACGAGTTTCAGAGCTGTTCAAATATATTTTTTAAATCCCGACCCGAAAGCATACCTGGAGTTTTATTCAATAGTAAATCAAGACAGTTTCGACTATTTGCTTTATCTCTTAGAAGACGAAATCATTTCTTCCAATGATATTAAACATATCATCGGCAGCTTAAGATATGCGCAAAAGAATGAGATTGCTGAATTATTTTATAAGGCTGCAAAAGATGCCTTGGAAGATACATTGTATGACAAATCCCAGGAAATTTATTGGCAGGAATATTACGCAATGGAAGAACAAAAAAAGAAAAACGATATTAAATACATTCAAAGCCGCTCTTTATTTATTTCAGGAGTGAAAAGTTTTTTCAAGGATTTTGGAAAACAAGTGGCAACCTCGCAAGAATTATACATTGATTTAGATACAAGAAAGGAAAGAAGAAAGGCTGCCTCAAATTTAGTTTATAGGTTTTTAAATAGAATGCTTCAGCAAAATGATGTTGTTTTTTTTAAAGATTGTTTAGAAAGATTAAATAATGAAAACTGGTTTGAAAATTTCCGTATCGAAGAAATTTTGCATTATAATTTCACTTCTGCTCAAATACCGGAATTTGAACTGTTATTAAAGGAATACTATTATAAATATATAACCGCAACAGAATTTAAAAACGGCTATTACTATCAAAATGATACCGTAAGAGTTAAAATAAAAGCGCAACTTCTTTCAGAGATTTTTTTAAAGTACGAGTTTCAAACGCAGCCGGATATTTTGATTGAAATGATTTGGATGGATAGAATACGAATTAACGACGTTAACAATCGAAAGAAAGCTTTATCGCTTGTTATTTTTGATACTCTTGATGAAAAGAACAAAAATATTTTCAAGGAAAAAGTAATAGAACATCTTCTTTCCGGCATTAAGAATGTGGAGGTTTTTGAAAGTCATTTTGAACTTTGTGCCTATTTTAAAATAACAGAAGTTGTTCCTTTGATTCTCGAGAAAGTGATATCTAATTCTTTCAGGGAGTGGTTTAAACGCAGAGCTACTGATATATACCTTGAACTTGGTGGCAGTATTGAAGAATTAATTCCGGTATTCAAGTCTATAACAGATTTTAACGACTATTATTTTTGGTATTTAGTTCCAAAACTGATGGATAGTGAACAACAAATAGTAGTTCAAAAACTTTCGGATTGCCTTAGCAATCCATCAACCTCAGAGCAGAACAAAATTGAAGCGGCGAAATATTTATCCATGTTTGCGGTTAATGATGGTTTTGCTTTTTTAATGGATAAAGTGCGTACGACAAAGAGTTCACCAATCACAATACAAAGCGGGTTTGCTTTATATAATGTAAATACTGCATTCGCTTTAAATCATTTAAAAGACATTACTTATTTACTTGTTGATTCAAGTTATTACAACGACAAAGAATATTATCAAAGTCCAAGAAGTTTATTAATTGAAATTCTTTCTGGCTTAGCATCGAAAAGTGAATCTGACTTGCTCTTGGTTGATAAGTTTTTAAAATTAAATTACAAAAAATATAAAAATCAATATCCAAATGCTAAAGACTTCCTTTGGTATGCTGAAAGAAATTTAGAGCAATTCCGAAAAGCTGATGAATTAAGCAGTTCAGTTAATGATATTAAAAAAGTAATTGACACAATAGCTTAGCATTGAAAACAATTTGCATTCGTGCACGTTTGAAGGATTCTCCAATTAAATTAAAAATCAAAACCCCAAGATGTAAGAAGTATTTCCATATCAGAATTTGGAGTTGTTTCTACATTAGTTAATTTACTTCGCAACACAAACTGAACAGGAATAGAATAAGCATTTTCGTTTGTTCTTTGTACATAATCAAATTGAAATATTAAGATGTTTGGGTCTTTACATCTTTGATGAAACATTCTATATGCCTTCATTTCATTAATGATATTTGTAAGTCTTTCTTCGGGCAAGTGAAAGGATTTTAGAACGGTTTTAGCCAGCGACTCAATTTGTATGTCATTCATGCCTTCAAGGTAGGGTAAACCATTTTCGTTTTGGCTGTCGCTATTTAAGTTTTTATTTCGTATCTGTGTAAGGCCGGCAACAATGGAAGGTTGGGCTGTCAACTCCAACTTACTTTCCATATCGGTTTTTATATTTGTAAGGTTTGACTTATTGTAACCAAACAGAGTGCTGTAATATATTTGCGCAAACTCAAGTAGTTCCAATCCGTTAGTGAGATTGTTATATGAATCTTTAGGTAACGAAAGCTCTACAAAAAGATTGAAAGCTGCAAAAGCATACGAAACAGTGTTTTCAAGTTGTTTGCGATGTTCTTGCACGTTACTTACATCTGCACCCAACATGAAGTAATTAATTTCTTTTTGAAGAAAGTGTTGAACAAACAATGAAAGTGATGTTGCCTTTAAAAATTTATCACCACAATCGAAAGCTTTTTTGTTTATTAAAAACAAGATGCGACTGAATTGTTGCTCAAGAGATACTAAAAATAATACAGAAGCTTTTCTTTCTTCTAACGAAAGTTCATCATTTAAAGATTCGCGAATTTTTAATTCGCCCAACTGTTCTGTTTGAATGTGTCCAATAATAATAGAAAAATTTTCGCTATTCCAAAGTCTAAAAATGTCTTTCACTTTTTCCGCGCAATTACATTCTTCTATTAGATCAAATAGTTTATGAACAGCATCAATTAAAGCTTTTGGAATTTTTTCAAATGCCTTTATTTTTAGTAACTCATATTTTGTAATGTTTATTTCAAGAATAATTAAATTTTGACAGGTTGTAGGATTTTCTTTAAGATTGTTAAGTTGCGATATGAAGTCATCTGAAGTGATATAACCCAGAGCTAATTTATTTTTTAACTCCACAAACGTCAGGATCATCACTTCCTCTGTTGTAAGACTGGGTTTTGTTCTAAGCTTTTTACAAAATAATTCTGAATCCGAAAAGTGTCCCAATTCAGAGTAAGCGATTGCAGCAATAAATATCAAGTCTTTTTCTAAATAAATTTCAAGACTTGGAATTTGTACAATCAGCTTATTGATGATGTCAAAATCGTGCTTGTTTAATAAAAGAGTGCCATATTTTAAAAGAAATTGTTTTATGTGCTCTTTATTATTAAAGTCATATTCATGATTAATAAAAACTTCTGCAGCAGGTAACCCATATTTGAAGCCGTGGGAAGCTTGCATGAGTGCCGCTTGTTGAAACCTGTTCACAAAAACTTTATGAACGTCACTTACAACGCTCATAGATAATACGTTTGAATAAGGAATTCTGATGTTTACTTTATCATTTTGTTTCCAATCATCCGAACCTCTTTCCATCATTAACCTAACGTATATTTCATCTGCATAGTCGTAAAAACAGTTGTCTTCTTCTAAAGAATAAATAATTACAACACCCATGCATGGTAAACGCCTCATCAAATAGCCAAGTCGGGAAGTTTTTAAAGAGTATGAAATGAATTTTTCATTTTCAACTAAATCCATTTTTTCTACACTCTTTAATTGTATTGGGAATCGCCAGTTTGAACTTTCAGTTGCATTTAGAATAATTTCAGCATCAAAGTCGCATCCTTTATCGGGAACATCTGGGCGGCAAATAAAGCCACTATCTTGATTCAAAAAATCTCTCAGTCTCCTTTCGGATCTTTCGCTGTTTTTAGAGTATTGGTCAATGTATGGATTTTCATTAAATGCCATCTTGTTGTGAAGCTTATTATACAATAATTCTCATAAATCTGCAACCTAAACTTCAAATATAATATTGGGATATTGAAAATCGATATGTTTAATTAAATCAATTACTTCCTAAATTCCAGAACGTTCGGTTTAAAATCAATTTTATTCTTTGCTTAAATTTCATGTTTGCTAATATTTCAACCGCTTAAACAACATCGTTTAATCACACATGGATTTTGTATGAAGCAGAAAGTGAATAGTAATGCTTCTCCTCCAACAGCATTTACAAACAACAACCCAATAAATGACGCAGTTATTCTCTCAATAAATTAGGCCATAGAGAAAGCAAGGGCTGATGTCGCTAATGTGTCTTACAATGGTTCTTTGGGTGTTAGCATACGAAATTTGATTCGTTATCAACATGGTAATTTTAATATTGATCGTTCTTTCAGAAAAGTTTCTATGCTTTGACATTACGATGAGTTGACTGCTTGCAACAATTCGTGTAATAGGCGTAGGATTCATCGCTTTCATTTTTTTGCGTATTCTGTATTCTTAATAAATTCGATCCATTCCTTGTAATTCCAAGGTTTAAAAGAATTGTGTTGCCACCTCATTTCGATGATGTTAACATTAAGCCGATTAGCATATTGAAGTAAATCACTTTTTTGCCGATCGTTAGCAAAGCTCGAAACAAAAATTGCTACAATGCAGCCTGAAACGTCAAGCATCATGGTTCTGTCAAAGATTATTTCATCTCGAATTATTTCAATACTGCATTTAGCTTTATCGAAAAAAGTTCCAATTCTATATTCATTTTCTCCCGAATAATCAAAGTGCTTATAAAAAAATGACTCTCTTGCTGATTGCTGAAGTTGTTTTTCATACTTCTCTTTTCCAACATTCACCAAGTGATTTCCTTGAATGTCATCAATCTTTTTTAGACGTAATTCTTGGAATGATAGATACTTTACATCATCTTCTATTAGGTCAAATTTTTCATTATTAAGAGATAGGATTTTTTCTTTTGAAAAGGCAATACATACACCTGAAAATTCATCAGCATATTGATCCCACATTCTCAATTTTGTGAATCCAAATAATTCTTCATGACCTTCAAAAGGTGACACATAATATTTACTCGCAAAATCTTCACCCACACGATTTTTACAAAAACAAATTAGGTTAAATCTTTCCTCTAAATCTTCTAGAAAATTGTGTAATTCGTTTACATCTTGGGAATGGTCTTCACTTTTATGTTTATCTACCTCAGCGTCATAATAAACTGTTCTTCTTTCTGCTTTTCTACTTTCGATTGGATCGATTGAATTACGAGCTTTATTAAAGCGTAATTGGTTGTTATAAAGAATAAAGTCAATTGCTGTTGAAGCTTTAGTGTAATGATAGATAATATCATCGTTGTAAATGTCTTTAAAAAAATTAATATCAACATTCATATTGGGATATTCAACATTAATCGGACTTTAGTTTGCATTATGCCGACATATTTCCTACAAGTAGGGCAATTGTGCTAAGTTAACCAATGACCGAAGCTAAGTAATGTTTAATTGTTGATTTTTATTTGCGATCGCTTGCCACAAGCTTAACAATAACGAAATGTCGCGCACTCTTTAAAATCTAAATTAATGTTTGATGCAATGTTTATCATTATTCAACACATCGTCTGTCAGCTTCGCTTGCGGCAATACTTTTGGCTTCAGTTATTTTAATGATGGTCTTGATGAATTTTGTTGAGGGATTATCCACGCTTCAAAGTTGTTATAAAATTTCACCGTAAGTAGTTTGTGTTTATTTTTAGTAAAATGCAGAAATGTATATTTAAAAACATCTGGATTAGAACCTTGATAAGGAATCGGAGTCTTCAAATATTTATTTGCTGATTTGATTTTTTCAACTAATAGATCTGCTTCTAAATTTTCTGTAACGAAGTTTTGAGCAGCAACTGCAAGCTTAAAATTCCAAGTTTGATTGAAGGTAAAATAAAATAAGCCATAAGCAATTTTTCGATTACCTTATCAAACCTATTTTTATCTACCTGAAATGCAAGATTTTGCGAGTTATCATCACCTTCTATAAAATTAAGTCGTTTAGGGTTTTTTGTTAACTCATTAAACAGCCCTGCGCTTCGTTGCAGGGATTGAATGCCTTTGTCTTTGAAATGTTCTTCGGCGACAATGTTGTTGTCCTTCGATATGAGTATTAAATCTCGTACGTATTCATCATCTAAAGATGTTTTTTCATTATGTATATAACATGAGGGAACAGTTATTAAGTTATTACGCTTTGTTTTTGGAAAAAACGATTTTGCAGGGCAATGCTCAACGGATGTCGCAACTTTATCACATAATAACATTTCATAATTTTAAGTAACTGCAGCCTATGCCAAATGCAATGTTTGCAGGAAAACTATAGCTTAGTGTCAGTCGATAACTAAAGTTAAATTAATATTATTGCTGATATTTATTGAAGTGGCACAATAGTACTTTTTTGCTAAAATTAAAATAAAAAGGTTGCTGACGCCATATTGTATCACCCGGTTAGAGTAATGCTCTTATTGCAGTGATTTCAACCTGATTTCGTAAGCGCTCATAATATTTGTTTCTAATCGCAGTGCTGTAGTGTAAACTTATAGGGTTATGGTATAGTTACATGTTTGCAGGGAATGTTTTGGCAATCTTCAAGAGTACATCCGCGAACATTGGTAATTCGATATAGAACTTATAATTTAGTTCAATGGCAAATGAGGTCGTTTATTATACTCCTTCTTGCTTATTGAATACATTTAACAACTCACTTAATCAGGATCCCGCCAAACGAATCTTTTGGATTAAAGGAGTTTATATAGGCGGCAAGGGCGCCAACTACAATAACTTTTATTATGATATTCTTAAGCATGAAAATTCAGATGCTTGCATGACTTTAGTATTACCTGAGACCATAAGAAGCAAACTGCATAATCAAGAGCTCATAGAATTTACTGCTTATTTAACCAAGAAGATTCAATTTTCTTCTGGCAGGATTGACTTACAAGTTAATCTCGTTGAGTTATTGTCACGAACAAGAGCGCACACTCAGACGATGAAATTAAAACATTTGAGTTATTACAATTAAAATCACAGATTGGCTATAAAGATGTTGATGCATTTATTAAAAAGAAAATTATTCAGGTTGAAACAGTTCGTATTAATATAATAATCGGTAAAAACGCAATTATTGATAGTGACATCAAACATCAACTCCAGGATGCGTTGAGTTTTTATAACATAAGTTTCATCAAGATAAGTTTAGCTTCTGAATCTGAAATTTTATCTGCGCTGAAAAGATATTCCATGAATGCTGATATACTTGTTATTTCAAGAGGTGGTGGAGAAAATATGGCTGTCTTTAATAACCCTAATATCACGGAACAAGCGCTTACCTTAAAGTGTTTTTTGTTACGGCCATAGGACACAAAGAAGATATTTCTTTACTGCAAAAAGTGGCAGATAAAGCGTTTATTACTCCGACTGCATTAGGCCAACATTTAAGAGAGCTGTATAATAATACGATAGAAGAGTTGCAAAATTCAAAAGCGCATTTGGTTAAACAGGTTACCGTTCAATTAGAAACAAACTATAAAAAACAAATTGAGAATTTGATAAACGCTAAAACACTGGAAGAGAAAATTGTTTTATTGCAGCAGAAGATTAACGAGCAAAAACAGAATAAATTTTTAGCTGTCATTGTTATATTGGTTATAGGAATTTTATTGGGTATGATCTTAATGAAATCTTTTCGATAAGCAGTATATACATTTGCATTACGGTTTAATGCACGTCATTCAATAAACAGCACACTACCGACAATTTAGAAACATAATTTCTTATACGGTTATTTTTTTACAACCATGCTTTGCCTGGCAGGATCATTCAATATATTTTCCATTTCTGTTTCAATTATATCCTGAACTTCCTGTTTAATCTGTTGATAATTTCTTTGTATGATGGCATTACCTATTTTACCAATTTCCGGAATGGATTGATAACAATCACTTTCAGCTTTTAAAGCTGCATGATCATTTATTATTTTACAATGAAAGGCTTTTAAATTGATAATTTCTTCCGGATTATCAGCCACCATACCAACAAATTCCCCGCTTGATAAGCTTGCAATAGTGGAAGCAGGTATAGCTTGTTCAAGCTGCTTTGATTTGCTTATGGATGTATCATTACTGTTGATGGAAATGCTTTCCCTATCCTGCATAATACGGCCAAATTTTTCTGATAAAAACTTTGCTGTTTCGCCGCTTACCTGCCCAGAAATAATGTTACCCATTATATTTAAAATCACCTCCGCCTGTTCACGTGAATACTCATTTTTTAACTGGCTATAATCCTGCACGGCGATAGTTGTTGCCACTTTATTTGAACGTGCCGTTGCAATCAAGTTGTCAATGCCATTAAAATAAATAGTTGGAAACTCATCGAAGATCAAACTGCTTTTCAGTTTATTTCTTTGGTTGATGATTTTAGTCATGCGGCTGATGTATAACGATAACACAGGGCCATATACCTGTTGCTTTTGAGGGTTATTCGCAAGGCAAACGATTTTAGGTGCTGCGGGATTATTAATATCTAATGTAAAATCATTACCTGATAAAACGTAATAAAGTGAAGGCGATGAAAGCCGTGCAATGCTTATTCGTGCTGCATCTATCTGTCCCTGCAGCTGCTCCATCGAATCATTTAAATAAGCAGAAAGGAATGGATTTAGGTAGGCTTCAATTTCAGGTTCGGTTCCAAGCACCGTAAACAGCTTGTCATATTCAATCTGCATCATTTCAATGGCGTGAGGCAGCGTACAATAATCACCGTTATGAAATTTTCTTAAAAACCATATTACAGAAGTGAGAAAATTGATAGGTGATTCCACAAAAAATTCACCCTGTCTTTTAATCCAGGAACGGTTTAAGCCAAGCATAATTGTGCGTGCAGATTCAACCGCATCCGTTATGTCAATCATGTTATTCGGGTCAAGCGGATTGCAGCGATGACAACGGCTTAAGTCATCAAAATTGATCACATAAAATTTTGGCGTAACAGCAAAACTTTTTGTCTTGAATTTTAAGAAATGATTGTATGCAATGCGCGACAGATCATCATATTTAAAATCATAAATAAACATGCAAAATCCTTTTTCAATATGCTGTTTAATGATATGCTGAATGATAAAATAAGATTTGCCGGCACCTGGTGAACCCATTACCAACAGGCCGCGCATCGGGTTGATAAAATTTATCCAGCTTGCTATAATCTTTCCTCTTAGATTATACTGCGCAGGAAGATTTATAGAATATTCATTTTGAAGCAGCCTTTCTTCCTGCGGGAATGTTTCGTTTGATTTGTTGAAGATGTCTTTGTTGCTAAATCTAACTTTTATTACACGGGATAATAATGTTCCTCCTGTTAGTAGCAACATATAACCAGCAGCAGTAATGCTCATGTAAGCAATGGCAACCGTTGTCGGTTTGGATTCAAGAAACATAAAAAGAAAGCTGAAAAAATAGATTAGCAAACCTGCAGCTATATATAAGAAAGCAGTTTTATTATTCAGCTTTTCATTCTTTTTTCCTCTTGCTCCCATCAAAGAAATGAGTAGGAAAATAAGGGCAATAACTTTCGATTTATTAAAGCCGGAAAACAACCCCGTAGAAAAAATATTTTGCAACAGCCGGTCGGTTATCGTAGCTGTGAGATGCCATTGAGCAAATGCATTATAGCAGTAGTAATAGAAGTGTAACAGCAAGATAACAATGCTGATCACTCTTGTCATATCGATTATTTTTCTTAACCCCTGTTCGTTCTCACCTGTATTCATTGACATAATCCATTGTATTAATTGTGTGAATGTTTTTGTTTTCTTTTTCTCTTTTTGAATTTGCGTTGTTCCGGAGGTTCGTTTGCAAACCGATTTTCTTCTGGCTGCATGAGTTCATAGGAGATGGGCTTAGTAAACTCTGTTGCTACAGGTTGAATTGCAGGTTTCGTGTGTTCGAAAGATGATGGAGAGAGCTGAGGTTTTTCGGTTGATTTTTGTTGTTCTGTATTACATCTTTGTTGGATTGCACTGGCACTGTATTGCTTGCCTAACTGGCTTCCATTAAAAACACATTTGGTGTGATGGTCAACGTATGTTATACCATAAATAATCCCGTTCTCATTTTGCCGCAGTTACCACATGAATTTTTTCTTTTTGGACAGCCTGCATGAACTCCCGCAGAGACCGGTTTGATTTTGAAAGCAGTGCCAAATCAATCGCGTTGATGATTCTTCGTTTATGCGCTTGTTTTTCTTTATCGTTTTTTTCAAAGTTTGCCTCGATATTTTTTAAGATGGGCTTGCTGTAAATCAGGCTTGCTTTAATGGGTACGCCAATCTTGCGTCCTTTATCATCAAGTATTCGGTACACTAATCCATTGGTTTTAAAAAGGCGTGAGTTTTCACTACCCCTGTCTGCTGCAATATTATACAGCTTTAGTACTGCGTTTAATTCAGCCAGTGATGTGTATTTATAAGTTGTCAGTACATGATCTAAAATATTTGTGATTGCCCGTTTTGTTTCTGCCTTTCCATACTGTACCTTTTGAATATTGACAGGCTTCAACTCATGTGCAACTGTATTTTTATTTTGTGCCTGCGTGAGATGATATTTACACTCTATTTCCTTTCTTGCTTTCTCAGACTGATTTTTCCCGATATTGAATGTATCAATACGCTTACCATCCTGCTGTATGCTTGTAGTTACAATATGTATGTGCGGGTGCGCGGCATCATTATGTTGATACACCAAATATGGCTGATTACCAAAGCCGATTTTCTGCATGTATTCACCGGCAATTTCTTTTAATTGTTCAGCAGACAATGTATCGGCATTATCAAAATTTAAAGAGATATGCAGTGAGTTTGTTTTTGCTCTTTCGTTCAATGCAATCAAATCCTGAAAGCGTTTTAATTTGTCGTTGAAAGAAAGCTTGTCCACGTCCTTTAAATAATTAAAAGCTTGTAATAAAACGGCATGTCTCTGCTTTACTTTCTGCTCGTTATAATTCAGTGCCGTAATGATGCTACCAGGCGTCTTTATTCTTGCGACCATCGCTCGAAAATTTGATTAACTTTTATTTTGATTTCATCTGTTTTTTGCAGCAATTTTTTTCTGTCTTCTTCGTAGCTCATCAACCAAATTTTGAACTCTGGAATCTGGTTTAATGTGTGCAGCTTTTTGACTGCCTGATTGAAATTATTTCCGATAGCATTTAACTCATTTATCAGCGGAATTATAGCTGACAAAAAATCATCTGCCGATTGATTTCTATATTTTATAACCACCGGCTTATTGAGCAAAACTTTGCGTGCGTAATCACTTAATTTCCTGCAGGCACTTAAAGAAAAAAGAAGATATATCTGTTTATATTCTTCAGGCTTTACGCGGAAGCTTATCCAGTTTTTGGGATTATTGTTTATGTTATTTTCGATTAAAGTTTCTTTTTAAATGATAGATAAATCAGCATGAATAACCCCCCGCCGAGTTTCGAGAAAAACGGGGCAAGATGCAATTGTGCAACAATTGAACATCTTGCCGATTGCGATAAAGTGTGCAATCTTTCAGCTTCGATAAAATTTATCATGCTTAATTGTTTATTCAAGACTTGCGTAAAATCTTTTGCAGCGAGTAAAAAATTTGGAGAAGTGCTGTTGAAAGAAAAGTCATTGCTTCGGATGCAACAATTGTTTTTGCGATCGCCCGATATGCATAACCCAATCATTTAAATCTTTGTAATTTTGGTACAGGTGACGTTCATCATTAAATTTCTGTTTATCAATTGCAAGCGCTTTTTGTGTGCAATTTTGTCCTGTTGTATCACAATCTAGATACAGATGAACTGATCTATGAGACTGCATTAATGGTAGGCTTTTCTCAAAAAATGAAGCTGAATTCAGCACCAAAAAATTGGTCAGAGGCTGCTCTTGTTTTTGATGAATTGCGAGGTAAGAAAGAAAGTTAAAAAAGCCTTCAAAAACCGTTATGTTTTCAGCGGCATTATTTGTTATTAGAGTAACGTCTTTTGGGGAGCTGCTTGCTTTAAATTTTTCGTTCCTTAATTCATATCCCCCGGCATTATTTTTAAAGCCGATTGCATAATAATTTTTGCCGTATAATTCATAACTTATTTCCCTGCAAAATCCGGATGCAATCTCAAGCGGTATTCTTCTTTTATGCAGATAGCGGCTTAACACAAGCGAAGTAATTTCGCGTTCGCTTATAACTCTTATTTTTTTGGCTTCCTCATCTTCTTTTTTAAGTGAAGTATCATGCTGATGAAAAGAAAAAGAATTCATTTTTTTCAGCAATTCACTTACTGTGCACCGGTGGTATAATATGCCAAAGTCAATTAGATTGCCGCCTTTGCCTTCACCGAAATCATACCAGCGATTCAAGTTGCGATTCACTTTAAAAGAAGGCGTGGTCTCATCTCTCAAAGGAGATAAGTACCAATAATTGTTATGGAGAATTTTTTGAGGTGTAAATCCTAAATTTTGGAGATAGTCAACTATGTCCGTATTTTTTACTTCCTCTACGGATGGAAGATTGTTTCTGAATTTCATACATCACATTTTCATTTTCACAAATCAGATATGTCCTGACGAAAGTAAAAACCAACTAATGCTGCCAGCGATTAAAAACGTTAAGAAATGCATCCCCTTTACATTCTAAAGGGGATAAAAGGGATCAGGCGTTTTTACTAATAATATTTTTGAATTGTGAATAAGGTTGAAAAGAAAAAAAATATTATGGCAACAACAAACACCATGGCAAAAGTTTTTGAAACAGTATTAAGCATTCCCGGAATGAATGATAGTATCAAAATTCAATTATCAATAACGAGAAAAGACGTGCTTCTTTTAAGCAAAGTAATTGAGCGTGGCATTTATGTTAAGGACAGTTCTGATGAAAACAATATTCTGAACATTGCATCAAAAGAAACGCTTGAAGAATTAACTGAAATTGCAAATGACTTGTTGAAGAAAGCAGGTTTAATTGAAATGAATGAAAAATTGAAAGACTTCCAGTGAACAGCAGTACGCATCATCTCAAATAAGCCCTGGGATGTCAGTTGAATCAATTCGTCAACTACTTCGATGGTTTGTGTTTTCTTTAATTCATCAATGACAGTCATAAGCTCAGGGCGAAATAATTCAGACAGTTCGTTTTTGCTTATCGAGATTATATCTTAAGTAATATTCCTTAAACGATAAGATGCATCTGAAAGCAAGGCAGATGCGGTCATCTTTCTTATGCAGCAATAAAAGCTCTACATAAATTAAACAGTTTACTGATTTCGCGGTTGGACAGCATAAAGATTAAAATGGTTTAGGCGGCATCGTGTTCTTTAATAGCTTTTCCTATCTGATCAATCAAACTTTCATCCAATGCAGTCACATCTTTTTCCATTTGCCAGTTACCTTCTTCATCTGTACAAAGCGTAAATAAATATTCGCAGTCGTTTTCGATTTTAAACTTACTGCAATGGTCTTCTTCGCAATAAGCCGTTACGTTGTATGATTTGTTGTTTACGCTTATTTTAAAATTCTTTTCATCATGAATTTCTTTTTGCATCATAAATGTTTTACGCAATTTACATAACCATTTTTTTAGTTATCTGCTATTGGATTCACCTGTTTACAATGCTAAAAAATGTATTATTTATGTGAACAGGTGAATTGAATTGCCACTTGCTTTTCAAGGTGTGGTTTCGTAAAGTATAAACGAAAAGACACCAGTAAGTTCGGTATTTGATTAAAATTTTGGCTTTAGCTATAATACTAAATTGTAAAACTTACTTCTTGTGATTAAAGCGTTGGACTTGCTTTATTGATTATTATCTTTTATAATCGCGGTTGTTATTTCAATATTAATTAAGCTACCTAAAGTTCCTTGCATCGGGAAATAATTCTTCCTGGTAAACCTGTCGTTTTTGTGTTTTTTTATTTTCTACTTTAAAAG
>CAZZXW010000046.1:0-13655 GCA_964658095.1 uncultured Parafilimonas sp.
ATCTACTCTTCCAACCCTTACTTCAGACAATATTTCTTTAATTGGAATATCTGATACAGCAAAAGCGGCGCTTGCAGCTAAACAAGCTAATGCATCAGGCATAATTTCAGGATCTGAAGAAATAAGTGTAATAAGTACCTGCACATCACATAAATAATCTTCCGGAAATAACGGCCGCAATGCACGGTCAATTAAGCGGCTGGTAAGAATTTCATAATCGTTCAGCCTGCCTTCACGCTTAAAAAATGAACCGGGAATTCTACCGGCAGATGAAAACTTTTCATTATAATCTACACTAAGGGGAAAAAAACTTTGGCCTTCTTTAGGCTCTTTTGAGGCTACTACAGTTGCAAGAATGATGCAGTTGCCCTGCCTTACTGTAACAGCACCATCTGCCTGACGTGCAAGCCTGCCGGTTTCTATTAAAACTTCCTGCCCATCAGGTAGTTTAAAACTTACTTGTATCGGTTGTGATAACATGTTTAAATCGATTAAAAATTAAAGAATCAAAAGAGAATAACGTGCTTAATGACATTAATTATTAAAGAAGATATAATGAACAAACAGCAATCGGTCAATTAAAAAATAATCCCAACCGGAAAAATCAGTTGGGATAAAGCTTATTCATTCAATCATTATTTCCTGATGCCAAGTTTTTCAATCAGTGCACGGTAGCCTTGCAAATTGTGTTTTTGCATATACACAAGCAAACGCCTGCGCTTGCCTACCATGTGCATTAAGCCATTGTGGGTATCAAAATCTTTTTTATTGCTTTGCAAATGTTTTGAAATACTGTTAATACGTTCAGTAAGCAAAGCAACCTGCGCTTCAATTGAGCCGGTATTAGCAGCCACGCCGCCAAAATCAGTAAAAATGTTAGTTTTCTTTTCTGTAGTTAAATAAGACATCTGAATTAATTTAAGAGCATCCGTTATTCATCTTTTTTATCGGCGGCGAAATTATAATAAAAAATTTAATTGACGATGTTTGTTTTGAAACTGAGAAGATTGTACTAATTAACAGGATCGGGAAGCAGACTTTTTAAAGAATCCGGAATTTTGATGGAAGCAAATTGTAATGACTGAATAACCGGCCAGGTAAATTCAGCATTAAGAATTTTAGAGTTGTGTGTATAAGTAGCATCAGGATAATAATTGAAGAAACAACTGCCATCTTTAATTATATTAATGATCTTTCCAACTTCAGAGGATGGTACGGCAGGGCAACCAAAGCTGCGGCCCATCATGGTGCCGTTTAAAGCACGCTCTTTACATACATAATCGCTGCCATGCATTACAATTGAGCGGCTTCTTACATTATCATTAAACCCGTTTTCCATTCCATCAAGTCTCAGGCTGCATCCATGTTCGCCAATGTATGTTTCAGCGGTTACCATAAAACCCAAACAGCTCTCATTAGAATTATTATCGTTTGAAAAATTGGTAGCATACTCATCGCCAGAATTATGGCCATGTGCCACATACGTATTAAAAAGAATTTTTTCGTTATTTAAATCCAATACATACAATCGCTTTTTATTGCTTGGCTGGGAAAAATCACACACCGTTATAATGCCTGGTTTTTGTATTTTATTTTGTGATAATAAATACTCATAACCTTTACATGCATTAAAAAATGCAGTTTGATTAAGGCCTGCGTTTGAAAGATGCATATCAGCATATAAAGAATCTATCCAATAACTTATTTTGGCATCTTCTACCAGTGAAAGCACTGAAGTATTAACAGGCGTAGCTTTAACTGAATGTACAGTTTTAGTAGCAACCATTGATGTAAAGAGACAGATACAAACGCAACCAATTAATATTAGTTTCTTCATTCTTGTTATGTTTGTTGATTCTATTTTGGATAATGATTTCCAATTAAACTAAGAAATTCATTCTTTATTGCAGAAGGCAAAGATAAGTTTTACACCTGGCAGAAATTGTTAGCAAGTATTTAAAATAAAACTCCCCGCATTACTGCAAGGAGTTTGAAAAGAAACAAATGAAAACTTATAATTTGTTTATTGTAACATCATCAACCGTTTGGGTTTTTGTACTTACAACATAAGTTTCATTACCGTTTTTTGCTGAATTAATTGTGAAATAATAGCGCTGGCTGTTATCATCACCTTTTAAAACTTTAAACACTTTTTCAAAGTTTGCACTTTTAAAAGTACCTGTGTATAACACATTTCCTTCCTGATTTTTTATTGTTAAAGTAAAAGGCTGAGCGTTATCATTATTAATATAAACCTTAAACATTAAAGCATCTTCTGTGCTGCCGGTAAACTGAATGTTAGAGTCAGTGCCTGAAATTAATTCAATGCTTGTAGATGGGGTTGCTGCATTGCTGTGTGCAGAAGTTAACAATAATGTGGCTGATAAAAAAGCGGCTGTAATAAATTTGCTGCTTGCGAAAGTCAAAAATGATTTTTTCATGATTGTTTGTTTTTAATTTTTTAATTTTCATACAGTAAACAACCAGGTAATTAATACAATCAGGTGATCTAAATTTTAAGCCTAATGTGTATTTATTACACATTTATACTTTTATTGAAAATAGGTAACCCGAAAAATATTTTTTATAAACAAACGGTTGTTAACTATTAATGTTTAGGTTGAAGATTCAGCTTTTTCCAAAGCAGGTCTTTTAATTCATTAAGTCCACTGTTGGTTAAAGATGATATGAAAATATGCGGAATATTTTCAGGCAGTTCTTTTTCAATTGATAATTTTAATTCATCATCCAGCATATCTGATTTACTTATAGCGATTATAAAATCTTTTTGCAATAGTTCAGGATTATACTCTTCTAATTCTTTTAATAAAATTTCAAACTCATGTTTATGATTGTTGCTGTCTGCCGGAATTAGAAACAGTAACACGGCATTACGTTCTATATGTCTTAAAAAGCGATGTCCTAATCCTTTGCCTTCAGCAGCGCCTTCAATTATGCCGGGCAAATCTGCAATACAAAAAGATCTTCCTTCACGATAATCAACAATTCCAAGTTGTGGTGTAAGCGTGGTAAAAGCATAATCAGCAATCTTAGGTTTCGCGGCAGTTAGTACAGACAGTAAAGTTGATTTGCCGGCATTCGGAAAACCAACCAGCCCAACATCCGCCAATACTTTTAACTCAAGTGTTTTCCAGCCTTCGGTTCCCTGTTCGCCAGGTTGTGCATATTCAGGTGCCTGGTTAGTTGCGGTAGCGAAGTTTGCATTACCAAGGCCACCTCTGCCGCCATGTAACCAAATGATTTGCTGTCCATCTTCTAAAATTTCTGCTTCTTTTTTTTGCGTTTCTTCATCACGGGCAATTGTTCCCAAAGGCACTTCGATAATAATATCTTTTCCGTCTGCGCCGCTGCTGTTATTCTTGAAGCCACCTTCGCCATTTTCTGCAATTACATTTTTGTAATACCGCAAATGCAGCAATGTCCATAACTGTTTGTTGCCGCGTAAAATTATATGCCCGCCTCTGCCACCATTTCCACCATCAGGGCCAGCTTGAGGATTAAACTTGGTTCGCATAAAATGTTTGCTTCCGGCGCCGCCTTTACCGCTATGGCAGAAGACTCTTATATAATCAATAAAATTATTTTTTTCCATTCAGCTTATCATCAAATATATAAGCATTCGCATTAAAGTGTATCCAGCTTCTTTTTATAAACGCTTATCAGCATGGGTTTTGGCAAAGATTATACGCTTGTTTATGCTTTGCCATATCAACATCGTTTAATAATTAACAAGATTAAAAGAATTGACGTGCACAAAAGATTACTCAAATGGCTTCTA
Source organism: uncultured Parafilimonas sp. (assembly GCA_964658095.1). GTDB lineage: Bacteria > Bacteroidota > Bacteroidia > Chitinophagales > Chitinophagaceae > Parafilimonas. Next base: position 3,800 of record CAZZXW010000046.1, read on the forward strand.
TCAAACAAAAAGCAAGAAAACATCTTATCATTTACATTTGCCAAAATCTACATTTATGAAGCGGTTAGTGCTGTTTATACTTATATTATTTTGTTGTGCAAAAACAGTAAATGCGCAAAAAGAAAAATCATTCAAATTTATTGATCCGGCCAACATGGATTTATCCGCTAGACCGGGTGATAATTTTTATTTATATGCTAATGGAACGTGGTTAAAGAATAATCCGGTGCCTGCATCTAAAACACGCTGGGGCAGTTTTGATGCATTGCATCAAACAAGTCTTGACCGCATGAAATTGTTGCTTGAAGATGCATCTGCAAACTCTTCTAAAAATTCTTTGAACCAACGTGTTGGTGATTTATATGCAGCAGCAATGGATAGCGCAACATTAGAGAAATTGGGTTACTCGCCTATTAAACCAACATTAGATAGTATTAATGCTATAATATCTTACGATGAAGTGTTGAACAAGGTTGAAACACTGCGTACACGAGGCATTAGTGGTGTTTTATTTGGGTTTTCTGTTGAGCAGGATGATAAAAATGTAAATCAATATATACCTGCTTTACACCAGGGTGGCACTTCTTTGCCAGACAGGGATTATTATTTAAAGAATGATGCACACAGCCAAACTATTCGTAATGAATATATAAAATACATCACCGACATGTTTAAATTGGTTGGTGATGACAGCATAACTGCAAACAAAAAAGCTCAAAACATTTTAGGTCTTGAAACAGCATCGGCAAAAGCACAGTTAAGTCGTGTTGAGTTAAGAGATCCCATCAAAACATACAACAAATTTTCCATTGCAGATTTCAATAAACTCACGCCAACACTTGACTGGAAAGCAATGCTTGCTGCTATGAAAGTTACAACGGCTGACAGTATTTTATGCAATAATCCATCTTTCTTTAAAACAGCAAATGCTTTATTAAGTGCTGTACCTGTTGATGTTTGGAAAGCTTACCTGCAATGGGCAGTTATAAAAAACACAGCGTCTTATTTAAGCAGCGCTTTTGTAAACAGGCAGTTTGTTTTTAACCAGGTTTTATCGGGCCAGAAACAAATAACACCACGCTGGCAGCGCATGAGCAGTTTGGTTGATGGAGGCCTTGGTGAGTTGCTTGGCCAGTTATATGTTGAAAAATATTTTACTGATGCTGCCAAGCAACGCATGCTGGCGCTGGTTAAAAATGTACAGCAAACTTTTGCTGACAGAATAAAACGTTTAGATTGGATGAGCGACTCAACCAAACAACAGGCGCTTATAAAACTTAATGCCATTGTAAACAAAATTGGTTTTCCTGATAAATGGGAAACTTACCCCGGTGTTGTTATAACCCGCACTGATTTGATCGGTGATTTAAATAGCATAACTGCATGGGAATATAATGATATGGTTGGGCACATGGGTAAGCCGGTTGATAAAACAAAATGGGGCATGACGCCACCCACCATTAATGCATATTATAATCCTGCTAATAACGAAATCGTTTTTCCTGCAGGGATATTGCAATTTCCATTCTTTGATGCGAATGCTGATGATGCTGTAAATTATGGTGGTGCTGCTGCTGTAATTGGCCATGAGCTTACACATGGTTTTGATGATGAAGGAAGACAGTATGCTGCGGATGGAAATTTGAAAGACTGGTGGACGGCTGAAGATGCAAAGAAGTTTACGGAACGCACTGATAAAGTGGTGGCTCAATATGCTGCATTTACAGTGAATGATTCAATTCATGTTAACGGCAATCTTACATTAGGCGAAAACCTTGCAGACCTTGGCGGGTTGAACATTGCTTATGAAGCTTTCAAAAAAACAGATGAAGGAAAGAGTGATAAAAAGATTGATGGCTTTACACCAGATCAACGTTTCTTTTTAAGCTGGGCTCAGATATGGAGAAGTAATATTTTACCTGATTTTGCTGCGCAGATGATAATGGTTGATCCTCATTCACCCGGCATGTATCGTTGCAACGCACCCATATCAAATATTGATGCATGGTACAATGCATTTGGTGTTAAGCAAGGCGATAAAATGTATAAGCCGGAAGACCAACGCATTAAGGTTTGGTAAACTTTACAACTTCGCCAGGAACAAATGCTTTGGTATTCATGTATTGTTAATCAGGAAGCTTTGCTTTATATACCATGTAGGGAGTCGTTCTTTTATTAACGCCATCATTATAATCCGGCTGCTTATGTATTTGTGATGTAGTAATATAGATGTAACCATCTTTTGATATGGAATATGTATCCGGCCATATTAAATTTTTGTCTGCAATCCATACATGCGGCTTCAAATCAGGTGTTACCATTACCATATCATAATTTGTTGGATCACCTAAATAAAGATTGCCTTTCTGGTCGAAGATCATGCCATCAGTATTAGCAATATTTCCAAGGTCTTCTACTTTGCCTGCAAGCTGCTGATTGGTTAAGGTTGTATCAAGCAGCGCAGCCGTAGGAATGCGGTATAATTTTTTGTCTGGTATTGTTTTATAATATAAGTAACTTCTGTCCGGATTTAAAGTAATTCCATCTGACTGAAAAGCCACTGGCTGGCCTTGTTTCTTTAACTCTTTTCCGTCGATAATAAATTTTACATAAGGATCAGGATGTACTGATTTATGTGCCTGCAAAACCTGCCTTGAGTTACCTGTCTGCAAATCTAAAATAACAATGCCACCTGTACCTGAATTGGTTAAATAAGCAACCTGCTTTTTTGTATCAACACGTATATCATTCAAATAACTTTGATTATCAATTGTGCCTGTAAAGCGGTACGTTCTTTCAATCTTGTTTGTTTGAAGATTAAACTTTACCACTTTAGCACTGTTGTCATAAACCTTTCCAAGCATTGGTGCAGCGGGATCAACTATATACAAATAATCGTCATCATCTACATAGGCTGTTTGCACGCAAACCCATTTATCTTTTCCATCTTCACCGGGCTTCCAGCTATTCATTGTTGAATCAGGATAAGGCTTGGCGCTGCCATCTTTCATTACTTCAACAACAGCATATTTATAAATAGTAGACCAAAGCGGGTAGGTTACAAACAACCGGCCTTTTGCAGATATCGCGACACCGGTAAACTGGTAAGTATCATCACTAAAAACCTTTTCTAATTTAGGTTGCTGTGCATGTGCGCTTATAAATATTAAGTACGCAACACTGCTAAAAGCAAGATGCTTTAAATGCTTTGCTAACAAATAAAAACTTCTTTTCATGGCGTTTGAATTAAACTTATAAGCGCTGAGCTTATAAGTTGAAAAATTAATTAATTGATTAACTTAAAACAACAATATGTAAGCTTCAGAATTAAGATACGGATAAGGATTATCGTTCTCTACTTCAGTATAAACTTTAGTTCAAAGTTTATGCCGTATATAATTTTGCCGCTTTCATCTATATAGGACGAATTGCGATTGTTTATAATGCCGGTAATTGAAGCGCTTTCTTATTACCTTGGTGACGATAAGATCTATGCAGAAAAGTCCCTGTATATCTCCGCAAAAAATACTTTCATAAATAAGAATATGCAAACTATATATTTGCGAAAACTGGTTAAATTATAACAGCATTACATGAAATAAATAAAATACAATTATGATACAAACTAAAGGATATGCAGCGCAAACTCCTGTAACAGATCTTGCGCCATGGAATTTTGAAAGAAGAGAAGTTGGTGAACATGATGTTGCATTTGATATTAATTTTTGTGGTGTTTGCCACAGCGATCTGCACCAGATTAAAAACGATTGGTTTCCTGGTATTTTTCCAATGGTGCCCGGCCATGAAATTGTTGGTAGGGTTACTAAAGTAGGCAATAAGGTTACCAAATATAAACAAGGTGATCTTGTAGGTGTTGGTTGCCTTGTAGATAGTTGCCGTATATGTGAGAACTGCAAAGAAGGGTTAGAACAATATTGCATTAACGGAAGCTCGCCCACATATAATGGTGTTGAACAAGATAAAAAAACACCTACCTATGGCGGATACTCAAACCACATTGTTGTGCATCAAGATTTTGTTTTAAGCATTAGTGATAAGCTTAATCTTGCCGCTGTTGCACCATTGCTTTGTGCAGGCATTACTACTTATTCACCCTTAAGGCACTGGAAGGTTGGCAAAGGCCATAAACTTGGCGTTGTGGGCTTAGGCGGGTTAGGGCACATGGCGGTTAAGTTTGGCGTTTCCTTTGGCGCTGAAGTAACCGTGTTAAGTACATCTGCTAATAAAGAAGCTGATGCTAAAAAGCTGGGCGCTCATAAGTTTGTTGTTACAAAAGATGAGGCGCAGTTAAAAGCAACAAAAGGTTACTTTGATTTTATTATAGATACTGTTTCTGCAAAACATGATTTGAATGAATATTTATCATTGCTGCGTACAGATGGCGTAATGATATGTGTAGGCGTACCTTCTGAACCTTCGCCTGTTGCAGCCTTTGCCATTATAGGTGGCAGAAAAAGCCTTGCGGGTTCAAGCATTGGCGGCTTGCCTGAAACACAGGAAATGCTCGACTATTGTGCGGAACACAATATTGTATCAGACATTGAAATTATTGACATAAAAGATATTACACCATCTTATGAACGCATGATAAAAGGCGATGTAAAATATCGCTTCGTTATTGATATGGCAACGTTGTAAACAGTTAAATGAATTTGCTGTTTTATTCTTTTGTAAGTTTCAATAACCTTGTTTCTTTTTCATCTTTTATGCTGATGAAATACATGCCTTGCGGATAAGTGCTGATATTAAAATCAACTTTGTTCTGCTCTTTGTTGGATGTGCCTGAAATAGTTTGTAACACTTTGCCTGAAGCATTGCTTAAAATCAACGTATAATTACCGGTTGCATTAAACAACGCAGTTGCATTACTCTTTGCAGGGTTTGGATACAGTGCAATGGATGCTGCTGGTTTATTAAAGCCAGAAACAGTTAAGGTGTCACTGTATAAAGTAAGCCCTGTTGCAACAGCATTTGTTACGCTAACATAATAGCTTCCACCTTCTGTTATAGATAAAGTTGAATCACCTGTATGCGTGGCATACGCAGTTCCATCTTTATACCATATGTATGTATTGTTGCTTAAAGTGCCGCCTGCTGTTACTGCTAATGTATTACTATGTTGATGCAGAGAAATAATTGCTTGGTCGTAGTATAAAGCGATATTACCAAATTGTTGCTGAACAGGTTCAAGCCCGTTAAATGTAAATGCATTTTCTCTTAAAGAAAGCTTTTGTAATTTAACTAAATTTTTTAAAGATGGGATTGAGCCGCTTAATTGGTTATGTTGCAACTTAAGCGAAATAAGATTTGTGATACTATCAAACAATGGCGGAATGGGACCGGTAAATTTATTGTCATTTAAGGATAATTGAAGTAGGCTTCTCCAATTACCAACGTTGCGAGGAAGTTTGCCTGTTAACTTATTTTTACTTACATCTAATTCACGTAAGTTGGTTAAATTGCCAATATCAAATGGTAAACTATCAGATAAGTAATTACCGTGTAAGTAAAGGTATCTAAGGCGCGGTTCATAATAATATGAACCAAAGTTGGGTATTCTGCCGCTTAACCGGTTATTGCTTAAAGAAAGCGTTATAAGATATTGCGATTTGGCAAACTCTGCTGGTATGTGCCCACTTAAATTGTTACTATCTAAAATGAGAATACCAAGGTTTTTTAATTTTGCTATTTCCACAGGAATGTTTCCGCTAAGTTGATTGTAAGATAGGTTAATCTCATAAAGGTTAAAATATGGGTTGTTATATAAAGCTGAATCCGGTGCAGGAATGCTGCCGGTTAATTGGTTATGGCTTAAGTTTAAAGTACTTAACGAGTAATTGTGTAATAAATAATCAGGTATATTACCGGTAAGCAGATTGTAACTAACATTTATCTCACTGGTAATATTTTCTTTGTTATAACCATACAATAGTGGAATAGTGCTTGTTAACTGATTATGGCTTAAATTAATTAAATCCCCTACACTTAAAGGGGGTATACTGCCTGATAAAAAATTATAAGATAAATTTAATTCTGCAAGATATTTAAATACTATACCGGTATCACTATGCACATTTATATCGGGTATAACTCCTGTTAGTTGATTGTTTTGTAAATAGACATAAAAAAAGTTTTTAGTAATGAAGCAGGAATATGACCTGTAAATTGATTATGATCTAAGTGTACTTCATTACTTTCCAGTGGCTTACCAATTCCTTCAGGAATGTTTCCTGTTAATTGATTGTAACTTAAAAAAAGTTGATTAAGATTTAAAAGATTACTAAGCGTATGAGGAAGTGTATCATGTAATTTATTATAATCTAAATATAAATCAGTAAGCATAGTAAGATTTCCCATTGAAGATGGAATTATTCCATTTAAATTATTGTTTGATAATGACAAGTATGTTACCCTATCATTTGAAAGAAATATTTCACCATACCATGTGCTTACGGGGTTTGTTGTGAGCCAATTGGTATGGTTTTTCCAGTGTGGCCCATCGGTACTATTATACAAATCAACCAGCGCCAAAGAATCCTGCACACTAACCTGTGCATGTGTAATGTTTGTTTTGGTTGTTGCAAGTAATGCAAGCAATACATAAAGCGTAAATTTTTGTTTCATATTTAGCAATTAACGTGAGATATGTTTAATTAAATACGTAACAAACGGTGAGAAGTAATGCTTATAAAATAATTGGTGCGCTTGCTGTAAGTACAGGTACCATCTATTTACCAACAGCAGATTTTGATACCACTATTAAAATAAAACGGCTGCCTATGATTCCAGGAACTTTTGAAGTGCTGGTTATAAATAATAGTTGTTTATAACAAAGTAATTTACCTGCTTTTGCCAAGCTGTGCAATCTTGTCTTTTAGAGCATTGTTTTCTTTTGTTAAGGTGTTGGTAACTGCAACCTGCGATCTCAAAGCCCAATCATAAAACTGAATTTGTTTTTTAAGTTTTGCCAGTTGATTTTTATCAAGATTGCTATTAGCCACGGGTTTGTTAGTTGTTGCAGGTTGATTTTGCAGTTGAGTAATTATATTTTTTTGAGACTGGATATAAGCATTTAATTCATCCACTTTTTTCTGATTAAAGCTAATAGCAGCTATAAGGCTGTCACGTTCATGATTATTATTTTCTGCCTGTTTTTTCTGTGTAACATAAATTGTTTTAATAATTATCCTGGCTGGTTTTTCTTTTTCAACCATAATGGTTTTTGCTGCAGGTACAGGTTGTAAAAAAGCACTTAATACAATTATTATCAAAACAACACTAGCACTATACATGCCAATAAATTTTAGCCTGTGTACTTTTCTTTCTGCGTTATTTGATGGTTTCATTAAGTATATTTTTTTTATGAGATGGTAATTTATTCGGTTGCATCAATCGCTTTACATATACTAAAGCATCTTTTTTTATTTTATTTTCCTGCATACTTAAAAGCGGGTCAAGTCTTCGTAACTGCAAGCCAAAAAAAGCAGTTGTAAAAAACTCCCAGGCATATTTGTTTTCATTCCCATCATTATCTTCAATAAAAGAAGCAGCATACACATTATGCTCCGTAAGAAAACGACTGAAAAAATCACCAAGGCTGTTATACTGAGGAATAAACACCGTGTAGATCTTTTCATCTACATCAGTTACATGCTGCTTAAGTTTTAGCCTTACCAAAAAGCTGTTAAGAAAAACAGGCGCTCTTTGTGTTACTTTTCTATTATGAGGAAACCATGTATTAAATTCTTTTCTGGGAATTGACGTAAACAGGCGCCAGCATAATTTTAGAAACACAGGCAGCACAAAAGCTGCGCTGCTGCCAAAAGCCATTAGCCAAACATCTTTTCTTAAAAAGAGATAGAAGACATTTAATAACACACAAAGTGTAACTGCTATGAGTAAAACCTGGCTGATAAATTTCTCAGGATGTGGCTGCAAAGCACTTTGCCTGGTTGAATTGTACCTGTTTCCAAGCGCAATAAACACTATTAATTGTACAGCTTTTATTGAATAAAACCCAACAGCTCTGTTTACATGCAGCAGTGCAATTGATCCTGATAATATGCCAATAGCAATCGCAGCAAATAATTGTTTTTCTTTTGCAAAGTTGCTTACAAACGCACTTGTTAATATTTTTTGGAATGACATTAATGGATACAGATGTTTGTATACTTACGAAATATCAGGCAGGAGAGATGATTTAATCCTTAAAAAATTCTCGCATTGTGATTGATGCATAGGCAACTGCATTGCGCTTAGGAGATTCTTATAAATGATGATTGAAACCAAACAGATGAGCGGCTGCCGGATAGAAGCGAATACCCCGCTGAAGCATTTGCGCATGGGTATTGTGGCGGAGTAGCAGCGGATAGCCGGAACTACAGTTGAATGTTGTAATGCCGTTGAGAGCCCCCAATAATTATTAATCCTTTAATGACATTGCTGCTTTTTGTATTTTGCCATTGTTCTTAAAATGATTATCTTAAAAATTAATGGCAACACACAAAGCAATTAAAGAAGCTTTAAAAAGCAATACAGACACTGGTTTTGGTACAAGCGCAGATACACAAGGGGGCCGTTTTATTAATAAAGATGGTAGCTATAATGTTATTAAGCGCGGTATATCGTTAATTGACCGTGTAAGTTTTTTTTACAAGATGCTTACCATGCGGTCGCTGAAATTTTTAATGCTGCTGATCATTTTTTTTATAACGATCAACTTTGTTTTTGCTTCAATATATGTTATACTTGATGGCAAAGAATTTACGGGCGTATTGCCGGGCAGTTTTATCCATCATTTTTTTGAATTGTATTTTTTTAGTGTGCAAACTTTTACAACGGTTGGTTATGGGCGCATAAATCCTGATGGTTATATTGCCGGTGCACTTGCATCAATTGAAGCGCTTACAGGCTTATCTTCCTTTGCATTAATAACAGGCATATTATATGGCAGGTTTTCAAGGCCACGTGCTTATTTGCGTTTTAGCAAACATGCATTGATTGCTCCATATAAAGAAATAACAGGGCTTATGTTCCGATTCGTTTCGTATAAAGAAAATCATAACCTTACTAATGTTGAAGTTACGGTTACATTTGGTTTAACTGAACCTGATACAAAGCAATTCAGGTTTTACAGGTTGCCGCTTGAACGTGAACGTATTGATAGTTTACCGATGAACTGGACTGTAGTTCACCCAATTGATGATGATAGTCCGCTGCATGGTTTAACTGAAGAAGATTTGCGTGCAACACAAGCTGAAGTGTATGTATTGGTACGAGGTTTTGATGATGTGTTTTCCAATACGGTTTTACAAAGAACATCTTATCGTTTTGATGAAATTATTTACAATGCAAAGTTTGAAAAGATGTTTTATGAAAATGAAGATGATACCACAACAATTGTTGAAGTAAACAAGCTACATAATTATAAAAGAATACAAGGATCAGCTTAATTGTGCGCTGACTAATTTTAAAAATTCACTGCGTGTAGGAATCTTTTCAAACTCGCCATAAAAAGCTGAAGTGGTGGTAACCGAATTTTGTTTTTGCACACCACGCATCATCATGCATAAATGTTTGGCTTCAATAATTACGGCTGCGCCAAGTGGGTTAAGTGCTTCTGTGATTGCATCTAAAATTTGCGTGGTTAATCTTTCCTGCACCTGTAAACGTCTTGCAAAAACATCCACTACTCTTGCAAGCTTGCTTAAACCTGTGATGTATCCGTTTGGAATATACGCAATGTGTGCTTTGCCAAAAAAAGGCAGCATGTGATGTTCACACATGCTATAGAGTTCTATATCTTTTACAACAATCATCTCACTTATATCTTCAT
>CAZZXW010000047.1:0-13622 GCA_964658095.1 uncultured Parafilimonas sp.
TTGCCCTTGTTACATCATCACTGGCATCATAAATAAATTGTATATCATGATTTGTATATGATCCTGTAAAACTTTGTGCGCCATTTATTCCCGGTACAAATTCATTGCCTGTAAACTTTGAATAGTTTGAATCAGGTGTATCAACAGTAACAAAATTAAAATGATGATTAGCCGGTAAAACACTTTTATCAACCCAGGTTTTAGCTCCAATCATAGAAACAAATATTGCCGGTGCATCTGTTGATGAGGAACATTGAAAACCTGACACAACCATTAAAGCTATAACATAAGTAGTGAATAGTTTTTTCATAATTACAATTTATTTTAATGATACTAATTATTGATTAAGAGTTGTTGTTGAAATAAAGTATTGCGTTGCTTAAGCGCTTCAAGCATTGGCTGCAGCGCATCTGTTTCTTGTTTAACATCCTGCTGAATTTTATCTTTTATTTCTTTGTTTTTACTGCCCGAAAAATATTGGTTTATAGAATTAATGTCCTGCTGCATAGGCAAAAGCTTTCCGGTATGTATGGTATCCAAAGCATAGGTTATCAAACCTGCGTACAAAGTTTTAAGCGAATCATTTTGCCAATAATTGGCAAGATACTTTGCATAGTTATAACGCTGCTGGTTTAACGTGTTATAAATATTGGTATAATCAATAACTGCCTTATTTAATTGTTGCAAAGCTGAAAAATTATCAAACGCATAGCTTACCGTATATTCAAAAGCACTTTTAAGATCAACAGCACGGCTTACAAAATCATTCAGGTTTTCTGATATCTCTTTATAATATTCATCACGGCCATCTTGCATGTCTTTCGCAGAACGCAGGTCACTTTCTGTGTAATTCATTTGCAACAATGCAGCCTGTAACGAATCCAGCTTTTGATTCATTTGATTTAGTTGTGTTGATCCTGCACTGGTATTGCTTTTAATCTCTTTATATAAACTTAAATATTGATTGAGGTACGTATTATCATCAGGGCTGCCGATGATTATTTCAGGCATATCATTCAGATCTCTTGGTATAGCAATGTAACCTGCAGTAGGATAAAGTATAGTGTAATCAGCTTGCTGCAAAGCCACTTTAACATGCGTAGTATTATTGGGCAGTCCAATCACAAGAATGCCTGCATCATTAGTAACCGCAGGGTTACTGTTTACCAGCACCGTCATATCTTTCATCAAACCCTTTTTGTTATGAATTACTTTAGCTTTAAACGCAAAAGTGTTTTGCGCGGTAACATGCTGCCAGCATAAACACAAAAAAAAGAAGTATAAAAATTTCAGCAGTTTCATAATGCATTAATAGAAACAGGTAATGATGTTGCTGAAGACAGTGTTACAAGATTATCATATTCAATTTTATCATGAATGTACACACGCAGCGTAACTTCTGCGCCATCTTTAAATGGCAACGCAGCAGTAAAATTTCCATATTCATCCGAAGTAGTTTTAACGCGGCCATCAGCAAATACCAGCACAGCATCTTTAATAGTGTTGCCCTTTTTATCTTTCACCAAACCATGTATTGTAACTGAATCAGCGATCTTTGTAAGATAAATATTTGCCGCTGCATTCACCGGCACATTAAGCGTTTGTTTTTTCGCATCAAAGCCATCTGCACTTGTTATAATGGTAACCTGTTTGCCTTTATAGTCATCTGGTATTTCGCTGAAAACAGCTTGCCCGTCACTGATATTTTTTTGCCAGTGCGCTGTACCAAAGAACACATCTGCATTGCCTTTATTAATCACTTCCGTTGTATCTGTAGCAGAAAAAACATTCAGTGTAAATCCAAAAGATTGCTGCTGCGGCCTGAACTTATATCCTAAACCAACCACAAGCAATAACACTACCACCGGCCCGCCAAGTTCTAATGTTCCGCCATACATCTTGCCGGTATATTTTGCATGAGAACGTAAAGCACCAAACAAGAATGCAGCTGATGCAAGTGCCAGCGGTATCAGCATAAAAAAATAAGATGTGCCGCTGATGAAATTCAACTTATCATTGTATAATCCGAATAAAATTGCAGTCACGAGAAATATAGCAAAACCTGCCAGCGAAATAAATACCCAGGTTAATGATGAAGTTTTATTGTTTGATGGTTCTTCCATAAGCTGCTTTCATGATAAAAATAATTGCAAAGCACAACACCTGCAAGTTTTGTTTATGTGTGCAAAGGCTGAATGAGCATTCGATACCACAATACATCGTTTACTTAACATCAAAAGAAAACAATTACTGATAGTTTTGTGTTATAAGAGTTGTTACATCAAGCTAAATAATTTAAAATGAATAATCCAAAAACAATAACAATAGCAGGCAACAGCAGTCATCCTTTAACAGTAAACCGCCTTGGTTACGGCACTATGCGCTTAACAGGCGCAGGCTTTTATGGTGAACCGCCCAGAAGAGATGAAGCACTTGAAATATTACGACAAACAGTTACGCATGGCATTAATTTTTTAGACACCGCAGATTATTATGGCGAAGATGTAACCAACCGCTTAATTGCCGAAGCCTTGTACCCTTACAATGATGATTTGGTGATCTGCACCAAAGTTGGTGGTGCACGCAAGCCTGACAAAAGCTGGATACCTTTTAATAAACCAGAGAACCTGCGCATCAGCATTGAAAACAATTTACGCACACTCAAACTTGATCAGATTACCTTGGTGCACTTTAGGGTAATGCATGGCGATAAGGGGCTTGAAGCATCAATGGAAGCAATGTTTAAGATGCAGGAAGAAGGAAAAATTTTACATGTTGGTATAAGCAATGTAAACGCTGATGAATTGCAGAAAGCAATGAGCATGGGCAATATAGCAACGGTTGAAAATATGTATGGACATGCGCAACGTGACGATGTGAACAATCAATATGGTGCCATGCGTGGCGGTGAAGATGTACTGCATATTTGTGAAGCGCATTCAATTCCGCTGATACCATTCTTTTCATTGCAGACTGCCAATGCAAAAAAAGATGAACGCATTGCAGAAATTGCGAAGAAGTACAATGCTACTGAAGCACAGATAAACCTTGCCTGGCTGTTGCATCGTTCGCCATGGATGTTACCCATTCCAGGCACTTCTTCTTTACAACATTTTGAAGAGAATGTAAAAGCCGCAGACATTAATCTTACAGAAGAAGATATGGAATATCTTGGTTAAGGAATTTATCTATTAAATACTATTTGCAATTATTTTTTAAGTCTTGCGTTAACTTCTTTTGATTTAAATAAATCATAACCAATAAGAAATTGAAAGGATGAGTTTCGTTTATTGTCAATAGCTCCTGCAGGAAGCGTAAAAGATATAAATGGCTGGAAGGCGTTTGTATAACGTACACTAAAGTTCCACCTTCGCCAGGTATATCCTGTTTGAAATATAAACGCTGTTTGTGATTTATATAAAAATGAATCAGTAAATGCTTTAATTGGAATAACATGCATATTCGTGTATTGGCTATCTGCTTTAATGTTATTGATAACAGTTTCTTGTTTTGTGACCGCACCGTGAAACCAGCCGTACTTTGCGCCAACACCAATAAATAAATTTGGCTTCAAATAAAAATTTAAACTTACTGGTATTTGTGTATAATAGGTCTTTAGCAAATAATTGTTTGCAATTGTTACTGTGCTATGTATATAATCAACATTGGTTTTACGCACATAAGAAAATGGCTTAACAACCTGTGGCGAAGCATATGCAAATTCAGCCTGGACAAACCAACGCCTGTTTTTTTCAAACTTCATATATACCAATGGTATATAATCAGATAAAAGATTTTTGTTGCCGTTATAATTATATAAACTTAGTTGTTCGCCATAAAATGGCAATGATTGACTAAGCTGAATGCCCGCATCAATGAAAAACTGCTTTCTGTTTTTTACAACATGCTTGGTTTGTTTTGCAAGTGAAGTTGTATCAGTGTTAAAAGGTTTTTTTCTACTACTTGTATCAACCGCAGCAATCGTGTCTGTGTTGCCGGCGTTTTGGGGCAACGTTTGTATATTTTCTTTATTAATTAATGCAATTTGATTTGTTTTATTTTTTGATCGATTGAACTGCACACTATCTAAAGTTTTAGTGACCATATTGTTTGGTAAGACCTTATTGTTTGCATCAGATATACTATCACTTGTTATAATTCTATAAACTCTAGTATAATGCGTTTTTTTAGTTTGGATATAATTAATATGTTGCCTTACTAAACCTCTGTTTATGCTAATGACGTATGCATTTAAATCAGCCAAAGTGTGAACGGATTTACCTTTGTCAGCTACTTTATCTCTGAGTTGATCATATCGATTTGATATTTGACTTGCTTTGTTTTTTTCTTTAATACTTAACTGTGTTGCAGCTTTATTTTTTGCTGAAATTGCAGTTTGATTTTGCTTTGTTTTATGCTGATAAAATAATTCCATCCATATACCGGCCAATGCTGCTATAATCAAACAACCGCAAACAGTATAAACATTAATCCAGGCAAATGGCCTCCGCTTATCTTTCTCTTCAAGCAAGTCATTCATTTTTTGCCAGGATGCATCTTCATTACCCGGCAGCAGGTTATTGATGTTGCGTTCAAAGGAATCTTCGAACGGTAGTTTATCGTTCATAACTTACCTCCTGCAATGTTATTAGTTGTTTTAAATTTTTTCTTGCTTCGCTTAAATACCATTTGCTGGTGCCTTCGCTTATATATAAAAGTTCACCAATCTCTCTGTGATTATAACCTTCTATAGCGTACAGATTAAATACAGCTTGTGTTACAGGTGCCAACTGCCGCATAAGTTGCAACAAAGCCGTTGCATCCATTTTTTTAATTACACATGGATCTATATGTACTTCCGCAGCTTTTTCCAGTTCAAAATGTTGTTCCTTTTTTGTTTTTTGCTTTATGAAATCTATGCAGCTGTTAATAACAATAGTACGAATCCATGTGTAAAGGCTTGCCTTAGATGGTTCGTACTTTTGTAACCTTCGAAACACTTTTAAAAACCCTGTGTTCAATACTTCTGTAGCATCGTTTTCATTTTTTGTATAACGAAGGCATAACTGCTTCATGGAAGTATAATAGCTCCTGTACAGCTGCTCTTGTGCTGCACGGTTGCCATTAATACAACCTTGGATTATATCAGTAGATGTTTCTTTGATGCTGTTAATTTCTTCTCATTCTGAACGAAACGCTAATAGTATGCGTTGCAGATGAATCAATAAACTGACCTGAAAAATTTCCTTCACAAAACTCACCATCTATCAATGGGTATTTTGTGAAGGTTATGTTGAACGGTTGTACTAAAGTTCGTTGTCGTCCAGACAAAGAATCATTTTTTATTGATAAATCAAGATTTGCTAACGGAAATGTGCCGACAGCTGCGCCTGAAGTATTAAAAGCTATATACCTGTAGCTTGCAGATGCATCAGGATTATAGCCACCTATTTGTGTGTAATTCGTGGCCATCCTTCCATAAAAGGAAGAGTCATTAATTGTGCGGGTGATAGTGTAATTCTCTCCGTCAATAGAATAATTTATATATTGTACTGAAGACGTGCCACAAGCTATAATATCACCTGCATCAGTAACCGGGATACCGCCGCCTGAAACCGGAGGCGGTGTGATGGTAACGGATACCTCTTGACCTTCTTGTTGCGCAGTTTCATCAACACCAATAACTGTACATGCCGGCGCCGTACCCGGACATTTAAGAAGGCTTATAATAAAATTTCCTGAAGCATCACTTGCGGTATAATGTGTAAACCCATCAAACTGTACAACTGCATAACCATTGCTTACAGCTTTGCCGCTACAATCAACAAGAGTGCCTTTAAGTGTAAATAAATCGTTACCAGTAGCATTAATTAAAATGGTACCGAAATCAGTGCTTTGTGTTAGCGGTGCTATATTCTGCTCATAAAATGAATAATTACAATTATCAATCACATCCAAAGTAAGGTTTTCATTGGCAGGCACTAGGCCCTTTACCTGTCCAAGGCTATCAGTCCAACCGTATGCTGATGTAGTTGAATCTCCATTATATGCGGTTATTCTAACAGGTGCATTAACCAACGGCAAACTATCAGGTGTCTTTAATGTCATGGAAAGGCTAACTGCATTCATTGGGTAATCACAGTTCCAGAAACTAAAATGCTTAACCGTACCGGCATAAACATTACCAGTTTTAGTGGCCATTCCCTCTTCCTGCCATACGCCGGTTTTTTCATCAATATACCATAATGGAATAGTTGCCGGTGCTTTGCCAAGGGCAGACGATGGAATTGGAATTGTAAGCGTTGCAACATTGCCATCTTTTATTTGCAACTTATCCCCGGCGGATGACTCCAGTTCAACAGCCAACATACCAAAAGATGCCAGTAAAACCCTTTTCCCGTTTTTATCATTGGCGACAAGTGAACCGGGCACTGTTTTGGAGAAATCGTAACCAGTAGGATCAATATAGGCTGCGTACACTTTAATATCACCGGTATAAGCGCTGCCCGATAATGCAGTTACAACACCATTGGCTGGTAAACTTATCGTGACCCCGTTGGATAAAGACACCTTGCCACCGGATGAGGCACTAATCGTTCCTGCTGCTGTGCGGCCAGTTAATTTTATCAAAACCTGGTTACAACCTGAAGTTGCTGCAAACACGCGATAACCTGTAAAATAACCATCTTTTTGTGCCGTAACCAATGTAGTATTTCCATCCAGCGTTAGTTTAGAAATATGAAAAAAGCCGGTAACATCTGTTATAGCCATCTCGGTACCAACTTTAATAATTGCATTTGCTATTGAGTCACCATTTTGGTTAACTACATAACCTTGCAAGCCGGCAGTAATCGGATCAGGGTTTACAGAGACACCCGGATCACTAATACCTTTATAACTTACATCCCTCTGGCATTGAAAGAAACAAACAGCAATTACCAACGCAGATAAAACCATTTTCATAACAGTAAATTTCTATCATATACTGCTGAAAGAAAGAAAGTGTTGGAAAAGCGGAATAATTTTTATAAGATCATACTTATACAATCTTTTCAAGTTCTTTCTCAGCAAAGCTTAAAGCAGCTACCGGTGATTCAAATAGTTTGGGCTCACCATTTTCTTTTATGGTTTCACCATCGCCTGCATCACCGGTTGGTTCAGTAAGATAATATGATGCCGTAAAATATTCTGTTGGAATAGTGTCAGGATTGTCACGGTGCATATTGATAACTTCTATTTTAATCCAGACGTCTTTATTGTTGATGGTTTGCTTTTCTATCATAATGATTGAATCTAAATAATCATGCCATTGAAGGTGTTTTTGATATAATGATCATAATTCATAATATTAATAATCATTTAAGTGTTCAAATATTGAAACTATATGTTTGCCTTTACATATTTGTTTATATCGAACTTTATATTGAAACTTATATAAAATCATACAATGAAAAAAGCCTTTTTGTTTGCGACAGTAATATGCATGTCAATAACCTGTTTTGCGCAAACAGCCTCATGGAAAGAGTTCAATGATTTTCATAATACAGTAAGCAAGGTTTTGCACCCGGTAATGATGGGCAATATTCAGCCGGTGAAAGACAGCAGCACTGTATTGCTGGCAAAAGCAAAAACCTGGCAATCATCTGCTGTTCCTAAAGAGGTTAAAGCTGATGTATTTGAAACCAGCGTTGCTGAATTGGTAAAACAATGTACCGCATTAGATGAAGCTGTGAAGGCCAGGCAACCAGATGCAACATTAAGAACAATGGCAATAAAAGTGCATAACACTTTTCATACTGTGCTGAGTGCCTGCAACATCAAAGATTAATGACCTGTTGCCACAACTCTAATAATATGCATCTTTTGGTTTTTTTGTACCCGGATCAGCAAGCATTTTATTTGTTATAAATGAATGATCGTTCAGCGTTTGCAAAAAAGCAAGAAGCTGTTTTTCTTCAGCGTTGGTCATTGGTATCCCCGGCTTGCCGTTTTGTTTTAATAAAGGATCAAGATTGGGCTTATCCATGGTATAAAACCTGTATTGTTCTAACACAGATTTCAACTGGTATACCTGCCCATTGTGCATATACGGATTTGTGTAAGCAAGATTGCGCAAACTCGGTACTTTAAATTTATACTTATCAGAATCCTGCAACGTAATATTATACCTGCCGGCATCTTTGTTTTGCCCAATTGCAATGCCATTATCCCGGTAAGAATAATCAGTGAACAAAGGTTCAGTATGGCAGGCATCGCATTTTTGTTTAAACAATAAGTAACCTGCGTTTTCATCTTTTGTAAACACAGCTTCATTGCGCATTACGCTGTCGTATTTTGAGTTGCTGCTTACACACATCAATATAAATTGCGATAACGCTTTAAGCACATTGGCAGATGTTATGTTTGAAGTATTAAATGCCTTTTTAAACATCGCCGGGTAAGCCGGATCTTTTTGTAACCGCTTAACTATGGTATCTGTTGTGCAATCCATTTCTACGTGGCTGGTGATGGGCACCAATGGCTGCAGGTCAAGGTCTGCAACGCCGCCATCCTGCATAAAAGAGGTGCTCCAGGCAAGGTTCATTATCGGCGGTGCATTGCGTGTGGTTAAAAGGCCATCAACGCCATGGCTTATATCATGGCCATGATGCGTAAATGCAGATGATTGAATGTGGCAGGCGCCGCAGGAAACGGTACTGTCTCTTGACAAACCCGGATCATAAAATAATGTTCTGCCTAACTCAAAGCCGGCTTGTGTTACAGGATTTGTTTTGAAATGATAAACAGGTTGCGGAAAGTTTGATGGCACTTTAAATATGGAACCGGCTTCAACGCTTATTTCTTTATACGCAGCACACACTACAAGCGCAATGCAGGAAATAAATAATATTGATTTACGGTGCATCATGTTATTTGCTTTCTGCCTCAGCAAGCCGGAACATGGTTGCATAATTATTTGCAATCACAACGCTGTATGGATTGAACATAACAGCAGGATGTTCGGCGATGCTAATATTGGCTGATCCGTTAAACACCTTTAATACATCTGCAAGCACAAGCACATTACTATTTCTACCGGCAGATACTGTTATTAATTTATTTGATACAAGCGTAACCGTTTTTATGTTGTTAAGTGTTTTAGATGTATATCCACCAAAGCCGCCAATATGATAACGATATTTATGCAAGCCAAGCGGATCAGCAGGCGCTGCAGAACAGATGCCTTCCATCTTTAAACAAATATAACCGCTGTTCCATTGCCAGTACATATCAGAAGTAGTTGGGTCTAAAACACCGGTGCGTTTATCTATATCCATCGTGTTATGCAGGCTGTCAACGCCAACCATAAAGCTTATGCTTTTATATTCACCTGCAGGAACATGAACAGCACAAAAATGAGAAGCACTGTCTTGTTCATTAATCAAGAAATAAGAATTGTTTTGCGGCACAATAAATTGCTTACCATTTACTGCCGTTAATTTAATGTTGCTGATAAAGTATTGCAGTTCTGTAACAGTTAACTGTTCACCGGCAGCATTGGTATAAACACCTGAATCTAATTGCAAATCTTTAATACCCGCAACGTTTTTAAACTGAAATATAACTATTTCATAACCTGGTTTATGTTGAGCCTTCGCATAATAAGTAAGAGATGAAAGGAGCAGCATTACAACACAACACCTGGTAACCAGTTTTAAAAACATAGAATGCAATTAAATAAACAATACAAATATGAACGGCAATAATTTTTATTGGATCGCGGTTGCCTGGCTGGTAATTATCTGCCATTGATTTTTTGTTTTTAAAAGTACATCTGTAAAGCGCATCTTGTTTGAATATACGCTGTTATTGTTTCTACCGGTTTCTGTTTCCATGCCCGTAACAACAGCAACATTGCCTTCAATTCTTACCTGCATTGTTGCAACCGTAGCACTGTTTACATTTTGAACCGATTGCAGCAATTGCTGTTTGTTTATAACATCACCGGTTGCAGAAATAATGGTTACGTTGTCTGCAAAAACTGTGTTTAGAAAATTCAAGTTATGCTTTGTGAAAGCTTCAGCCGTACGTTCTTCTACATTTAAAACAATACTTTTTTCATTTGTTTGATTGAATGCATTATTACAGCATACAGTAATACCAATAGCAAAGAGCAATTTTTTCATAAAACAAATTTCAGTAAAAATGATTGCCTAAAAGAACACAGACAATTTAGCTCTTGCAAAAAAGGGAACGCCCGGCGTGTTGCTTATTTCATCAACAGGCGCTGTTTCATATTTAAGCCTTGATTCATATTCAAATTGTGCTTCTTCCCAATGTTGAT
This sequence comes from uncultured Parafilimonas sp., assembly GCA_964658095.1. Lineage (GTDB taxonomy): Bacteria > Bacteroidota > Bacteroidia > Chitinophagales > Chitinophagaceae > Parafilimonas. Next base: position 10,325 of record CAZZXW010000047.1, read on the forward strand.
TAAAGAGATTTTCTATTCCAACCCCAATCTCATATTTTTTCTTAGTATAGTTTAAAGACAGGTCTGTTATAAAATATCCTTTTGCTGTAAGCGAATAATCTACATTACCTGCTCTTTTAGCTAACCACCTGTAGCTGATGCCGCCATTGATACCATTTTTGAAATTAACAAATAAACCAGCAGTACTGGTAAAGGTTGGTGCCAGCGGAATATAATCCTGTTCTTTAGGATCATCAATGCTTCTTGGTCTTGCAAAGTTTAAATTCAGGTCTCCATAAAGCCAGTTGTTAACCTGGTAACGTGTAGAAAAATCAATGCCTTTTCTTGTAGTTCTGCCACCCGGCGATACGCTTTCATCACCATAATCTGAACCATACGTAAATTCCTGCTGCAAAAATAAATACCATAAAGCCACATTGAAAAATAAGCGTGGCGCAGGTTTCCAGTTAATGCCAACATCGGCGCCATAAGCTGCCGGTATTACTTTATAACCCTGGTCTGCAATTACAACTCGTGCATCATTTGAATGAAAGCCTTTACCTGTTTTAATATACAGTTGCACCTTTGAGCTTGCGGTGTATTGAACATTAAATTTTGGGCTGATAATGGATTTCGCCTGGCCGGTTTTTAAACCATCATAAAGTGAGGCCGCGGTATCTGAAGCCGGTGCTGTACTTAAATAATAAAAATGAAAATAGTCAACCCGAACACCTGCATCAAACAGCCACCTTCCTGTTTCAACCGTTTCATCAAAATAAGCATTGGCATTTAATTCTTTTACATTACCAAATTGCAGGTAGTTTAATATTTTACCATTTTCAGTATGTGCAAGCCAGCTTGGGTATGTTGCATCATATCTTACACTAATACCACCGGTTGAAGTAAATACAAAACTGCCACTTACAGACTGCCGCGAAATCTTTCCATTATAACCATACATATTTCGTTTTTCACGCTGGCCAAATTCATCACCTGTTACAGGGTTAACGAAATAAAAAAGAAAATTAGAGATGAGATTGAAGTAACAATGCGAATAATAAACCTGATTTTCCACAACAACATTATTACGCAGGGTTGAAGTGATTTTTACATAAGCATTTACACGTGAAGTATATCCGCCTTGTGCACTGTCAATAGTACCAAACGGGTCTTTGATATAACCTTCTGCTTGTGCACGATTTGGTATTTCGCCGGCGGCCCGCCATCTTGATGTTAATGATGAAGCGCTTATGGTTAAGTTGCTGTTGCTGCCAACCCTTGTATTGTATTTACCAAAAAAATTAAAGCGGTTAAAATGTTCAGGCACATCAAAGGGGCCGCCATTAGTATATGAAGCTTCGCCGGCAATGTAAGCGCTTTGCCCTTTTAATTTTGCTTTATCACTTAGCAGGTTTAATAAGGCTACTCCACGAATGGTGCTAAACTGGCCGCCTTCAATCTTAATCATGCTTCTATCTAATACAGTTTTTGTATTATAAGTAACATAACCGGCAGTGCAAAAATCACCTTTGGCTGCATAATAAGGACCTTTACCAAAATCGTAATTGGCAACGGTTTCAGGAATTAAAAAATGCAAATCTGCATAACCTTGCCCATGTGCCTGCGATACAAGATTTACAGGCAATCCATCAACCGAAACATTTACATCTGTACCATGGTCTGCATCAAAACCACGCAGAAAAATCTGTTCTGCTTTGCCGCCACCCATATGTTGCGCAATAAAAAGACCTGGAACCAGCCGCATTAAATCCTGTGCAGATTTTACAGGCCGCATATTAAGGTCTATAGCACTAAAAGTTTTTGATGTAGTAAGGTTATTTGAATGACTGGTAATTACAACTGTAGCTAAATCCATATAACCTTTTTCAAGCTTTATATTTATTGAATTAATAAAGGCTTCTGCAGGCAGTATTTGCGTAGCATAACCAATAAACGAAATGGCTAATGAATCTTGTTTGTTTACATGTTGCAAAACAAAATTTCCGTTCTTATCTGCAAGCGTTTGTTCATTTTTATTATTTCGGTTGCTGATGAGCGCAGACTCTAAAGGTTCAAGTGTGCCTTTATCAACCACCTTTCCTTTTATTGTTTGCTGTGTAAAGCACGAAAGAGAAATGAGAAAAAAAAAACCGGTAATTATAGTATATAAATATCTCCTCATAATTTTTTTTTAATGAATGAATAATTGATAAAATCAACAAGCAATTAAAATTGCGCAAGCTGATTGAATGCATAGCTGTACTTTGTTTGGAACAAAGCGTGATCAACTAATTTTAATATTCAGTCAGAAATTTTAGGAGGAGGGAAAATTTTACTTAATGTAATTTTTTGAATCGAAGATGTTGGCGTAAGTATGTAGGATATTTTATTTGAAATATTTTTCCGGCAAATATTTTCTGCCATTAAAATACCAATATGGATTAATGATGCATCATCTTCTTTAAGTGTGTTTTTAGTATTGCTGTTATTGTTACTGTCATTCGTATCAGCCACTTCTTTTTCCAAATGGTTATTGCCATATTTAGCATGAACAGTTGCTATATGGTAAGCTTCAGCAAAGCAATGTTCCACGCTGTCTTCTGCAATTGGTATCAACGGTTTTAAGATAACCGTTGAATACAATAAAAGAAGATAATATGCTAAAGCGAATTTCATTTGTGTATGTAAATACCTGAACAATCAAACAAAGAAAACGCGTTGTATTGTCCAGTATAAAGCGATTGATGCAATAGCGATTGATAAAGGATAAACAACTTTCTTTTTAAAGTTTTTAATTTTATGAAACGGTAAAATAATTAAACCAAATACCGTAAAAATTACTGTCATCTGCCCTAATTCCACACCCACATTAAAACTAAATATGGATAAGAAAAATTTATTAGGCGGCAACCCTATTTCATTCAACGCACTGGCGAAACCCATTCCATGTATAAGACCAAACATAAACACAATTAAAATGCGCCACGGGCTAAGCTTTTCTATCATCATATTCTCAAGCGCAACAAATAAAATAGACAAAGCAATGATTGGTTCAACTACCGCGCTGGGTGCTACGATAAGATTCTTCATTGAAAGCGCCAGCGTTATAGAATGTGCCACCGTAAATGCTGTTGCCTGCCAAAGAATAGTGCTTACTTTATCACTCAATAAACAAAGACCAGTTACAAATAAAATATGATCAAACCCTTCCGGTAAAATATGCATGTAACCCAGCTTAAGATAATACCCAAATACATTACCTGCAGGTGCTTTTTCCAATGCATAGTTTATAGTATGCGCATAAATATTAACGGCAAAA
>CAZZXW010000048.1:0-13521 GCA_964658095.1 uncultured Parafilimonas sp.
AATCTCTTTGGTAAGCAATACATTGTTCGGATCTTTCAATGACTCGTACGAACCTGCAAGCAGCGGAAAATCAAACATCTTAAAGAATGAAGGCGATGTATAAAACACACCGCTTTGTTCTTTAAAATTTTTTACAGGCGTTCCATTATTATCAACTAACTGCAACTCATCGTTGTGACTTGCATATACTGGTGCAACTTGTTCTAACAGCGGAAAAGCCGCTTTCAATCCTTCAGGCATTGGAAACGGAACATTTTTTTGATAAGAAATTGTTGATGCATCTGTATGATGAGATTCAGTTAACACACGATAGATGCGATCTTTCTTTGCATGAAAATTATCAAAGCTTGTTTGATATTGAATGATCATAAAGATCATCATACAAACAGCAATACCAACAGCCAACCCAACAATGTTGATAACAGCATAGTTCTTGTTGCGGGTTAAACTTCTGAATGCGGTTTTGAAATAATTTTTAAACATAGAAGCTGATTTCTGTGTATGATTTTGCGATGCCTGATTTATTTACGATTCACGATTCACTATTATTCCGTTCTCAAACTCTTTACAGGATTCGCCAATGCTGCTTTGATAGATTGAAAGCTGATCGTAATTAAAGCAATTAACACCGCCAACAATCCCGCTGTTAAAAATACTGTCCAGCTTAAGTTTATTTTATAAGCAAAATCCTGCAGCCATACATGCATAATATACCAGGCAATCGGTGTTGAAATAAGAATGGCAACTACAACCAGTTTTATAAAATCTGTTGCAAGCAATTGAATGATGCCTGTAACATTTGCGCCTAAAACTTTGCGTACTCCAATTTCTTTTTTACGTACCTGTGCTGTATACGCTGCCAAACCAAACAAACCAAGACATGAAATAAAAATGGCTATGCCTGCAAATATGTTGAAGAGTAAACCGGTGCGTTCTTCAGATTCATATATGCTTTTAAATTTATCATCCAAAAAATTATAACTGAATGGAAATTCATTATTGTACCTGCTCCAGTCTGCTTTTGCTGCAGCAATTGTGTTAGGTAAATCTTTACCGGTAGTTCTTAAATAAATATGCCCGTAAGTTTTAGCCTGATCATAAAAAATGGCAGGCTTTATTTTGTTGCGCACAGATTGAAAATTGAAATCTTTCACTATACCTATTATTGTGCCTTTGGTTTCCCAAAGCCTGATGCGTTTGCCAACCGGATTTTTTAAACGCATGGCAGCAACAGCAGTTTCATTCAAAACAAAATGCATTGAATCTGCAACATCGCCACTAAAACTTTTTCCATCAATCAACTTCATTTTAAAAAATGAAATAAAGTTTTTATCAACATTCATCGGGCTTAACATAACGGTTTCACCAACCTGTTTTCCATCCCATTCATTGTCTCCTGTTTGGCCACCAAGATCAATAATGTCACCGCTTGTCCAGGTAACATCAGATATGCCCGGTTGTTTTAACAAGTCAGCTTTTACAGCATCAAGATGTGGCGCCATGTGAATCATAGGCATGGCTATAACATTCTCTTTATCGTAGCCCAATTGTTTTGATTGAATGTACCGCAACTGGTTACCTATTACAATAGTGCCGGTAATTAAAATAATTGAAAATGTAAATTGAATTACAACCAATACTTTTCTAAACAAAACATTGCTGATGCCAGCTGATACTTTTCCTTTTAATGCTTTAATAGGCTCAAAAGAAGAAAGCAATATGGCTGGATAAATACTTGAAATAATAAGCGTTCCTGCTATCGTGGCCGTTATAACTTTCCAGATTTGCACATCAGCAAAATTGATAGCAATATTTTTACCTGAGACCTGGTTGAATAAAGGCAGCAGAAGATATACAAGCATTAGTGCTATAACAATTGCAAAAACAAAAAGCAATAATGTTTCAATAATAAACTGTAAAAACAGTTGCAACCTTGCTGCGCCAACAATTTTGCGTAAGCTTACTTCTTTTGCACGCAGCATAGAACGTGCTGTTGAAAGGTTTACATAGTTGATGCATGCAATAATTAAAATAAGAATCGAAATGATCATGAACATGCGCACTGTGCTTGCGCCACCTTCGCTGCCATCACTGTGATATAAATGTATTCTTTCAAGCGGCAGCCAAACATAACCAACATCAGTGTCATCCGGCTTTATACTTAAATGAATGTCGCGTAACTTTTTTGCAAAGCCGGTGAACAAAAAACCCGGCTGCAATAAGAAGTAAGTATCAAAATCAAACTGCGCATAATCATTATGAATATTTTTTCCATCTGTATTACCTGTGTATCTTAATTGTGCCAGCAAACTCATTGGAAAAAACATATCGCCTTGTATGCTGGAATTTTTTGGAATATTTTTTATTATGCCAGTTACTTTAAACTGCACGCTGTCATCTGCGGTAATTGTTTTGCCAATGGCATCATCACTACCAAAAAATTTCTTTGCCGTGGTTTCAGTAATTACGATGGAATGATTATCAGGAAAAGGATAAGTTGAGTTTCCTTTTATGATATTGAAATCAAACATGGAAAAGAAGGAAGCATCTGTAAAAAAATTACGCTCATCACTAAACACTTTATTGTTGCTTTTAAACAATGCATAAAAATAATTTCCTGTTATGCGTGCAACGTTTTTTATTCCCGGAATTTGTTGCTTTGCCATTTCACCTATTGGCGCTGTAGTAGATATCCACAATTGCCGGCTTGTGCCGGTACCTACCATGTTTTCAAGTTTGATAATATTTGATGCGTTCTTATGAAAGCTATCATAGCTGTATTCATCCTGTACCCATAACAGTATTAAAATACCAACCGTTAAACCAAGCGTAAGGCCAGCAATATTTATGAAGGAATAAAATTTATTCTTCACCAGGTTACGCCACGCTGTTTTAAAATAATTTTTGAACACTTTATAAGTTTTAAGTTGTACGTTCTAATGGCTAATAGATTTTGTTCATTCTGTTCTCAAACTCTTTACAGGGTTAGCAATCGCTGCTTTGATTGATTGAAAGCTGATGGTAATTAATGCAATTGAAATTGATGTAACCCCTGCAACTAAAAATATCCACCAGCTTATATTAATGCGGTATGCAAAATCACTTAACCATTGATGCATAAAATACCAGGCAACCGGCGATGCAATAATGAATGCTATGAAAACCAATAAAAGAAAATCTGTTGAAAGCAGTGACACAATATTGCTTACGCTGGCACCTAAAATTTTGCGCACACCAATTTCTTTTGTACGGCTTTCAACCGTAAATGTTACCAAACCAAACAGGCCAAGACAAGCTATAAAAATTGCCCATAAAGAAGCGCTGGTAAAAATATTTCCATACTGCATTTCAGATGCATATAGCTTATTATAGTTGTCATCAATAAAAAAATATTCAAAAGGGTTACCTGCAAAATCTGATTTATATATTTTTTGCAATGCGCTTATTTTACTTTCCATATTATCCGGCGTAAGCTTTACCGTTATATAATTGCTATTGTTAGCAGGATAAAATATGATCGGGTCTATCGCACGTTTAACGCCGGTATGGTTATAATCTTTTACAACACCAATAATATCAAGCTTACGTTCATCCCATTGAATTCTTGTGTTTAATGCATCCTGCGGATTATTAAAGCCAAGCTGTTTTATAGCAGTTTCATTCATTAAAACTTTACTGTTTTTATTCCATTCAACTTTACATTCTGCTTCAGTAAAATCCCTGCCGGCAATTAAAGGAATCTGGTAAGTGTTCAAAAAATTATTATCAATAATAGCAAATGAATAAGATTTTACTTCATCACCTTTTCTTGATAATGGTTGTGTAAAACCGCTTGTTATAAAGTTGTAGTTTCCGCTGGGAATGCTCCCCGTAGTGCAAATTGATTTTATAAAACTTTTACCAGCCAGTTCATTTTTAAAAGCTCTTTTATTTAAACTTAATATACTGTCTTCTCCAACCTGCGGGCCACGAATTACAAGCAACTGGTTTGGGTTTAAGCCCAGTTTTTTGTTTTGCATAAAATGCAATTGCGTATAAATAACAATGGTTGCAATTATTAATATGATAGAGATAGCAAACTGCGCAACCACTAAAGACTTACGCAATAAAATTCCTTTTGTTGTTTTACTGATTTTGCCTTTAAGTGTTTCAACAGGCTTAAAACCTGCCAATGCAAATGCTGTATATGCACCGGAAAGAAGCGAGCCGATCAACAAAAAACCAAATGCATACAACCATGTGCTTGTTGTTGTAATATTTTGAAGCGAAATATTTTTATCAAAGAGTTTATTAAATAAAGGTTGTAACAACATTACCAAAATAATTGCTGATAAAAATGCAAGCAGGTTGATCAATAAAGATTCACAGATAAATTGTATAACAAGATTTTTTTTGCTGGCACCAATAACTTTTCTTACACCAACTTCATTAGCACGTTTAAAAGAATTGGCCGTTGAAAGATTGATATAATTAAACCAGGCAATCAGTAATATTAAAAATGAAATAACACCAAGCATATATATGTATTTCATGTCCCCGTTAACCGGATAATTATCGTTCAACGTACTACCAAGATGCATATCAGCCAAAGGCTGCAGTCTGAATATTACGCCATCTTTATCCTTCTTTAAAGCAGTTCGCAATACCGTTAATTTATTTTGTAATGCCTGTATATCTGCATTCTTATTTAATAAAAAAAATGTATAGAGATATTGCGAATTAAGGTTGTCAGTTGCTGCCCAATCATTGCCATTAAGGTTAACAGGATTTTTTAGAGTTTCAAGTGAAAAAAGCATGTTGTACCGTATGTCTGAATTATCCTCCATATCAGCATACACACCACCAACAGTATAATCAGTTTTGCCAAATTGATTATTAACTACAAGCAACTGATTTAAAGGATCGCTGTTACCAAAATATTTTTTAGCGCTTGTTTGCGATAAGAAAACAACATTTGGTTTAGTTAATGAAGAAGCATTACCTGATAGTAACGGGAAACTAAAAAACGTAAAAAAGTTTCCTTCTGCATAACCGGTATTTGTTTCACTGAAAGACTCGCCCGGATTAATTTTTTTAGCAATTACAGTACTGCCGGTTTCTTCATCAAACCTGCAATAATCTTTTATTTCAGCAAAGCGTTGCTTTGCAATTGCAGCCCACCCAGGTTCAGTTTCTGGCCATGTTTTATTTGCCGGATCCTGGTTAATAAGCCGATACATTTGAGGCAGGTTTGCATGAAATTTATTTACACTTTTTTCAAGGCTTATATATTCCATCAATAATAAAAAAGCGCAAATGCCTAAAGCAAGACCGGCTATATTTATAAATGCTGTTGTTTTATTGCGTGTAATATTTCTGAAAGAAATTTTTATGTAATTCTTAAACATACTTTTCTGTTTTTAATGGACTGATAAACGCTGCAGTTAAATCTTCAATGGCTATGCCACTGCGCAAATGCTTGTATAGCAAGGCTTTCAAAATGTAATCCGCATATAAAACTGTACGAAAACGTACAACTTATGTACGAATTAGCAGAAAAATAATTGTAATCGTTTATATACCGATGCTTATTACTTACTCTGTTCTTAAACTTTTTACGGGATTAACAACTGCTGCCCTTATAGCTTTATATGCAACAGTAATCAATGCAATTATGATAGATGCAAAAATTGCTACCAGGAATACAATCCAGCTTAAAGCAACATGAAAATAAAAACCAGATAACCATTCATGCATAAAATAGTAACCAAGCGGTGCGGCTATCAAAAATGCAATTAAAATAAGCATGATAAATTCTTTTGAAAAAAGATATACAATGCTTTCAACAGATGCACCCAACACTTTTCTTATGCCCACTTCTTTGGTTTTTTGTACAGCCATAAATGAAACCAATCCATACAAACCAAGGCATGAAATAAATATGGCAAAGAAGGCTGCAATTTTAAATAAAGTTGATGCCATTGCTTCTGCAGTGTAAAAATGTGCTATACGTTCATCTAAAAAATCAAGCGTATACATATATGTTGGATAAGTGTGCGTGAATGTAAACTGCATTTGTGCCAATGTTGATTGCATGTTAGCCGGCTTTAGGCGCAGCGCTATATAATTATATGCACGTTTATTTGTAGCAAGTATAAAAGGCGATATAGCTTCTTTTAAAGATTTGCTGCTGAAATCATTCATCACACCAACAATGGGGAAATTTATGCTTCCGTCAAAAGAAATTGTTTTACCAAGAATGTCTTTATCATTTTTAAAACCTAATCTCTTAACCAGCGTTTCATTCACCATTAACTCATGCATGGTATCAGTTTGATAAGCAATTCTGCCTGCTGCCAAACCTATGCGAAACGTATTAAGATAGTTTGAGTCAGCAAATTGCAGGTTAACTTCATAATCTTTTTTTATAGGATTATGATTAAAATAAAAACTTGTGTTGTTTGATCCGAAACTTGCAGGCGCATCTAATGTAAAGCTTGTGGATTCAACACCAGGTATGTTCTGCAGCTGTTGTTTTAAGTAAGGATATTTAAGCTGATCCAAACTATCACTGGGCAACTCAATAAAAGCAACGGAATTTTTATCAAAGCCCATTGGCTGATTTCTGAAAAACTGCATTTGCTGTAACACAACTATAGTACCTATAATTAAAAGTTGTGCAATTACAAACTGGAAAACAACAAGGCCTCTTCTTACTGAAATGCCACCAATATTACTATTACTGATCTTATTCTTTATTGCTTCAATTGGCCGAAAACCAGACAACACCAAACCCGGGTAAAAGCCAGCTAAAAAGTTTACAATTATACCCAGCAAAACAAGAAATAAAACAATTGAAGGGTTTTGAAAAAGATTTAATGAAAGTTGTTTGCCTGTAAGATTACTAATGAATGGAAGTGATAGTTCTGAAAGCAAAAAACCAAGTACCACCGATATGATTGTAATAACAGCGGTTTCATTTAAGAACTGTTTTAATATTTGTGAGCGGCTGCTGCCTAATACTTTTCTTACACCAATTTCCTTAGCCCGGTTTACAGACTGCGCTGTTGCAAGGTTAATAAAATTTACACAAGCTACCAGCAATAAAAAGAACCCGATTAACCCAAGCGACCATAATTCTTTATGTGTTAACGCATCACTTTTATAAGTGCTGAATTCTTCATTTAAATGCATGTTTTTTAAAGGCTGAAAAGACAATGAAATTTTTGAATTGCCTTTTACTTCCGGCGGATAATATTTCTTTACAAGCGCCTGCAACTGAGCATTAAATTGTTGCGGCTTGCTTGCATCAGGTAACAATAAAAAACATTGCGAAGGCCATGGCGAATTTGACCAGTCTTCATGTGCAAATGCATCGGCATTTATTTTTTTAAACGTTTCATACGATGCGCCCATCTTCACTTCCAAATCTGTATTATGTGGCAAATCTTTAAACACGCCAACCACCTGCAGCGGCACACGGAAGCTCCACATCTGTATAGTTTGCCCCATTGCTTTTTTCCAGTCGCCAAAAAATTCTTTAGCTAAACTTTCATTCAGCACACACGTGTTTGGTTCATTCAGTCTGTTTGTGTTGCCGGCCATCCATGCATAATCAAACATGTTGAATAAGCCAGGTTCAGCAAAGAATAAACCATCGTTCTCTTTTACGCGTTTTTCATCTGCAAGGTCTTTACCCGGTATTGGAATATGAATTTGTGCACCACCAATATACCATACTGCTGCTACCTTTTTTATTTGCGAAATATCATTTCGTAATGCCTTTGCAAGTGGTGGCGTAACGCTGCTTTCATATGCATTAACTTCTTTGGTTACGGGATTTGTATAGGTTGATACAACACGATAAATATTGTTTTTATTTTTCTCAAACCCATCATAGCTTAATTCATAATTAACAACAATATAAATAAGCAAACTTGCGGCAATGCCAACAGCAAGCCCGCATATATTTATTGCAGCATACGCTTTATGCCGCTTTAAATTTCGCCATGCAACTTTGAAATAATTTTTAAGCATAATGTAAGTTTTTAAGTTGTATGTTTTACGTTATTGGTTCATTCATCATTTGCTTATCATTCCGTTCTCAAACTTTTTACGGGGTTTGCTATTGCAGCTTTTATTGCCTGGAAGCTGACCGTAAATAAGGCAATACTTATCACTAATATTGCGGCACCTATAAACAACCATGCATTTAAACTAATACGATACGGAAAACTTTCAAGCCATTTACTGGCAGCGAAATAAGCAACGGGTGCCGCAATTATTAAAGCAATAATTACGAGTAATAAGAAATCTTTTGAAAGAATGGAAATAACATGATTTACAGATGCACCTAAAACCTTTCTTATGCCAATTTCTTTTGTTCTTTTTTCTGCAGATAAAACTGATAAGCCAAACAAACCAATACAGGAAATAAAAATAGTAAGCGCTGCACCAAATAAAAGTATCTGTTTCCATTTGGCAACATCTTCATAATCCTGAAGGTTTTGTTCATTTTTAAAAACATAAGAATACGGGCTTAGTGCATACAACTGTTTGAATATTTTTTGGATAAATTTCAAGCTTGCTGTTTGCGTGCCGGGCTTTATTTTAATGTAATAACTTCCATACAAATTATCATTCTTCATGGTGAATAGCTGCGGTATTATTTTTTGATTTAAAGAGTGAAAGTGATAATCTTTTACCACACCAATTACATGATATATTTCATTGTTGTTATACCAAAAATTTACTGTTTGACCAATAGGATTTTTCCAACCTGCCTGTTTAACGAATGACTGGTTTACAATAACAGAATTGTTAGAGTCAGCAGGATATAATGATGAAAAATTTCTTCCGCTTACAATAGGGATTTTTAATAAAGGCAGGTAAGATTCATCAACTGTTTCATAAGCAAAATTTATAGTAGAATCTTTTGAGTTACGTGCTGCAGTTTGCCATTCGCCGCCGTTTTTTGCACTTACTCCAACAATGCCGGGATTCTTTAACAACTCATTCTTAAAAACGCTTGCTTCTGAATGTTTAATGAAGTTTTTGTTTACAACAATTAAATTGCTGTCATCGTAACCCAATTTCTCTTTAGTTAAATAATTGAACTGCGCATAAATTGTAAACGTTGCAATAATTAAAAAAGAAGCCAGCATAAACTGCAATACCACAAGTGATTTTTGCAGGTAATTTTTACCTCCGATATTAAAACGGCTGTATAAAGTTTGTACAGGATTATAACCTGATAAAACCAGCGCAGGATAAAAGCCTGCGAGCAACCCGGTAACTATAAAAAGAATAATATAACCACTTACAAGTTTTGCATCAAACAAATAAGAAATTACAAGTGCTTTGTTTGATAGTTCGTTAAACACAGGCAATATCAATTTAACCAATAAAATTGCAAGCAAAAAAGCAATGGTGCACAATAAAAAAGATTCGCCAAGAAATTGTGTGATAAGTTGTTTTCTGTTACCGCCAATAACTTTTCTTATACCTATTTCTTTTGACCGCTTTACAGAACGTGCCACAGTAAGATTAATAAAGTTAATGCAGGCAATAAGCAAAACAAATAACGCAATGCCGGAAAGAATATAGGAATACATCGGGTTGCTTGCATTGCTTAAACCATTGGTTGCCGGCAATTCTGTGTTCATGTGCATATCAGTATATGGTTGCAGGTAGTAAGTGCCGATAGTGCCGTTACCGCCATACTTTTCTTGCATACTATTAAATGTTTTTGTAGCATCTTTTAAATAAAAGTTATGCATTTGTTTATTAACGGTTGCAACATTTGCATTGTCATCAAGCACTACAAACGTGTTGAGAAAAAAGTTAAACCAGTTATCATTATTTTGTGCATCTGCATCAGATTCTTTTATAGGTAACAATACTTCAAAACGTATAGAAGAATTTTGCGGGCATCTTTTTGTAACAGCCGTTACTTTATAAGGAGTAAAAGCGCTGTCTTCTTTAAGCGTTACAATTTTTCCAACTGCATCTGTGGTTCCAAATTGTTTTATTGCAGCATCTTCACTCAACACAATAGAATTGGGTTCTTTTAAACATGTTATGGCGTTGCCATTTATTAATGGAAAAGTAAATACGGTAAAGAAGGATGAATCCACGTACAACAAATCCTGGGATTGCACTTCGGCTCCTTTCTTTACATCTGCCGAGCCACTTTGCACTCGTACAAACGCTTTAATACCAGGCACATTACGGCTAAATCTTGGACCCTGTAAATAACCCGTGTTCATGCTTTTAGATTCAATACCCTGGTATTTCGCTTTTGAAACAATACGATAAATATTGTTTACATTTTTATGAAATTTATCAAAGCTTACTTCATCTTTCACATATAGCATTATAAGCATAGCGCAAGCAAGCCCAATGCTTAAACCTGCAATGTTGATAAAAGAATAAATTTTATTTCTTGAAAGATTTCGCCACGCTGTTTTAAAATAATTTTTAAGCATAGTCTTAAACGGGATTTATATAATTAAACAGTTTTGTGATTCATCTATGATTGACGTTTCTTCATTCACATTTTTCATTCTGTGCGTAAACTTTTAACCGGGTTTGCTATTGCTGCTTTAATTGCCTGGAAGCTTACAGTTAATAAAGTAATTATTAATGCACCAGCACCTGAAGCTATAAAAATCCATATGGGTAAAGTTGTTCTGTAACTATAATTCTGCAACCATACATGCATGAAATAATAAGAAACAGGTGCCGCAATAATGAAGGCAATAATTACAAGTATTACAAATTCTTTGCTTAATAGATTCCATACGCTGAATATCGAAGCCCCAAGCACTTTACGTACACCAATTTCTTTTTTGCGCTGCTCTGCAACAAATGATGTTAACCCAAACAAACCCAAACAGGAAATGAGAATAGCAAGCACTGCAAAGAAGGTGGCAAGCTTACCAATACGTTCTTCATTGTTGAATTTTTTTGCATAATCATCATCAATAAAACTATATTCAAACGGTTGCTCCGTATTAAATTTTTTAAATACAGTTTCAATTTTATTAATGGCATCTGCTGCACTTGCCGTAGGATTTAATTTCAATACAACATAATCTCCCTGGCCGGTTAGTTCATTAAAAAGAAGCGGCTTTGCTTCATCATACGGAGAAGCTGTTACCATATTTTTAATAACACCAATAATTGTATAAGGCTGCCCAAACCATGTAACATTTTCGCCAACAGGATGCTGCAGGTTCATAACATGCGCTGCAGCTTCATTTATAATTAATGCAGAAGAATCTGTTGCAAAATCTTTAGAAAAATCACGCCCTTCTTTTATTTGCCAGTTTATTGTTTTGCCATAATCAACTGAAGCATAAGCAACCTTAAAATCAATTGAAAAGTTAGGGTCTTTATTGCTCCAGTTTAAGCCGCTGGTGCTGTTAAATACATCGGTTGTAGGTATTGTTGATTCTGCTACTGCAGTTATGGCGCCGGTGTGCATCAGTTCATCTTTCACTGCATTAAAATGATCATGGATAGATGAATTTGATACAGGTATATTAACCAGGTTTGCACGGCTGTAACCAACAGGGCGGTTCTTTGCAAACTGTATTTGCTGATATATAACAATGGTTGCAATGATGAGTGCAACAGAAACGGTGAACTGCACTACTACCAGCGCTTTTCGCGGAATGGCAGCCAGCCGGCCGGCTTTGAATGTGCCTTTTAAAACTTTTACCGGCCGAAAAGATGATAAATACAATGCAGGGTAGCTGCCTGCGACTATTGCCGTGAATAAAACAAATGCAATGCTGATAAGCCAGAAGTATGGATTGATCCATAAAACATTCAGTTGTTTACCTGCAATTGAGTTGAAGAATGGAAGAGTTAACTGAACTAATAATAACGATACAGCAAATGAAAGAAAAACAGTTAATAAAGATTCACTAAAAAATTGTATGATCAATTGATTCCGCAACGAGCCAACTGTTTTGCGGATGCCTACTTCTTTTGCACGTTTCTCGCTTCTTGCGGTTGAAAGGTTCATAAAGTTGATGCAGGCAAGCAACAATACAAATGCTCCGATAATGCCAAACATCCAAACATATTGTATGGCGCCGCCAACGTTTACACCATTTTTAAATTCTGAATACAAATGCCATTTGCTCATAGGTTGCAGAAAAAGTTGCGGCTTCTTTTTCTGCAGGTCCGCATTGATGTTTTTAAGTTTAGCATCTTTTATTTTCCTGGATACACTAACAAAATCTTCATTCGGATTTAATTGCACAAACAACTGCGTAAAGTTTGGACGCCATTTATCATCTGCTGTTTTTATCCAATCTGTGTTATTATAAAAAAATTCCCATGGTGCAATAAAATTTACATCAGTAAAAGTTGAATTGCGTGGAAAATCTTTATACACGCCTGTTACTTTTAATGGCGGCATATTATCAACTTTCAACATTTTATTTAAAGCATCATCATTACCAAAAAATGCTATGGCAGCAGTAACTGAAATTAAGATGGAAGATGGATCATTGAAACTGTTCCGGTTGCCACGCATCATTTGCAATGAAAACATTTCAGGTGCATTATTTTCAAAAAAGCCACCGTTTTCCTTTAGCTTTTTATTATCAAATACAACAAGATGATCGCCTTTCAGACCTGTGCTCATTACTACGTATTTGAAATTGCTCCCATAGTTTTTACGCAGCACTTCAGCCAATGGAAAAGGTGAATTCTCCCACGTGTCCACTTCATTGTTGTTTATTAAATTTTGTTCTACCTGTGCAATACGGTTATAATTATCAAAATTTTTATTGAATGAAAGTTCATCATACAACCACAAGCCAATTAAAACAGCTACTGCCATCCCTACAGATAAACCAATAATATTGATAAAGGAATGGAGTTTATCTTTTATAAGATTTCGCCACGCTGTTTTAAAATAATTTTTAAGCATAGTCTGAAACAGGATTTATGTAATTAAACAGTTTTGTGATTCATTCATGATTGACGTTCCTCCATTCACATTTTTCATTCGGTGCGTAAACTTTTAACCGGGTTTGCTATTGCTGCTTTAATTGCCTGGAAGCTTACTGTAAGCAGTGTAACAATCAATGCTCCCAAGCCGGAAATAATAAAAATCCAGAGTGGAATATTTGTTCTGTAATCATATTGCTGCAACCATTGATGTAAATAATACCACGCTAATGGTATTGCTATAAAGCAGGAAATAATTACAAGCAGCGCAAACTCTTTTGAAAGCATTTGCCAAAGGTTAAACACAGATGCGCCTAACACTTTGCGTACACCAATTTCTTTTTTACGTTGCTCTGCAACAAAAGAAGCAAGGCCGAACAAACCGAGGCATGATATAAAAATTGCAAGGATTGTAAAGAAAGTTGCAAGGTTGCCAACACGTTGCTCATCTGCAAATTTCTTTGCGTAATCTTCGTCATTAAAAGTGTAATCGAACGGTGAGCTTGGATTATATTTTTTAAATATAGTTTCAATCTTGTTCAGCGCATCTGGAACTGGAACGCCATGTTTTAT
>CAZZXW010000049.1:0-13506 GCA_964658095.1 uncultured Parafilimonas sp.
GAATTAGCCAAATCTTTAAATTTTTTAAGCATTCTATTTACACATGCATAATGAAACATAGCTTTGTTTACAAGGTTTTTTAAATTACCTTTGCCAGCCCAAAATTTCAAAAGATGAATTTCCGCAGAGAGTTTGAAATTGCTTTTGTTGGTCTAAAACCGGGAATTCATAATTACGAATACAGGGTTGATGATAAGTTCTTTCAAAATTACGGCAGCCAGGATTTTAAAAATTGCAACGCTATTATTAAACTGGAGCTTGATAAAAAGCCTGGTTTCATGTTGTTGAAGTTTGATATTGATGGCAGTGTTGATATAAGCTGCGACCGTTGCGGCAATCCATTAACTTTAAAACTTTGGGAAGAATTTAAGATAATGGTAAAGCTGGTTGATAATCCTGATGAAATGAATGAACAGGAAGAAGATCCGGACGTTTATTATATAAGCCACGGGGAAAGCCATTTGCATTTAGCGGATTGGATATATGAGTTTATTAACTTAAGCATTCCTTTACAAAAAATGTGTGCACCAGATGAAATAGGCGGCCCGCAATGCAATAAAGAAGTATTGGCAAAACTGGCTGCTATTGAAGTTGATAAAAATGCTGTAAATCCTTTATGGAAAGGACTTGAAAAATTTAAAGATTTAAATTAAAAATAGATTATGCCTAATCCAAAACGCAGACATTCACAACAAAGAAGCGCTAAAAGAAGAACGCATTATAAAGCAGAAGAAGTTACATTAAGCAAAGACAGCACAACAGGCGAATTGCATGTGCGTCACCGTGCACATGTAAGCGAAGGAAAACTGTATTATAAAGGCAAAGTTGTTTCTGAAAAAGCGCCCCTAAAAGCTTAGTGTAACTAAGATTGTGAGTATGAATCTTGCTCTTGATATGATGGGCGGAGATTTTGCACCGCTCGAAGCTGTAAAAGGACTTCAGAAGTATTTTTCACAAAGCACTAAAGATTCTGTTGTTTATTGCTTAGGTAAACAGGATGAATTAAAAGCTTTGTTTGAAGCATATAGTTTACCTGCTGAAAGAGCACTTATATATCATACTCCTGAAATCATTTCTTACCACGAACATCCGACACGTGCATTAAAAGACAAACCTGGTTCATCAATAGCAAAAGGGTTTGAGTTATTGGTATGCGGTAAAGCAGATGCTTTTTTAAGCGCTGGCAATACAGGTGCAATGCTGGTTGGCTCAATGTTTTATTTAAAACCGCTTGAAGGTGTTCTAAGGCCAACTATTTCAAGCATGATTCCAAAGATTGGCGGCGGTACCGGCATTTTGTTAGATGTAGGTTTAAACGTTGATTGTAAACCGCAGCATCTTGACCAGTTTGCTATACTTGGCAGTTTGTATGCTGAAAATATTCTTGGTATAAAAAATCCTACTGTTGCTCTTTTGAATGTTGGTGAAGAAGAAAGCAAAGGCAATGCTTTGTGCCAGTCAACGTTTCCGTTACTAAAAGAAAATAAGTTCATTAAATTTATTGGCAACATAGAAGGCAGAGATATTTTTCATGATGGTGCTGATATAACTGTGTGTGATGGATTTACAGGTAATGTAGTTATTAAATTAGGTGAATCTTTTTATAATATTGCTGAACACCGCAACCTGCAGGATGATGAATTTATAAACCGTTTCTGTTATGAAAATTATGGAGGAACACCTGTTTTAGGTGTTGCCAAACCTGTAATTATCGGGCATGGCATAAGCAACTCTATTGCATTTGCAAATATGTTATTGCTTGCTGAAAAAATGATTGAAACAGATTTATGCAATACAATCCGTAAAGCATTTCAATCTCAGTAATTAAACTCCTGAAAAATATTCAAGCTCGCCAGTTAAATCAAGATAAGGATGATCTGATTGAAGTTGTTTTGCTTTAAGGAAGTGTTGCGCTAAAAATTTTTTGTGTGATTGAGATTGCGGGTTAAAAGGCTTATGTTTTTTTGCCACAACCAATTTCTTTATTTCCTCCATCAGTTGTTTTGATGCGTCATTAAAACAAGCGTCTGAAAATTTTTCCAGCACAAACTGTGTTGCCGCATAATTAGGATGTGCAAGATCAACATCAAAAAAACGATAATCGCGCAGCACATCAATCACTAATTCATAAGCAGGAAAATAATACAGCTTTTCAAACTTATTTACAAGATGATGCACGGCTTCTATCAATCTTGCTTTGCTGCGGTTATTATCAATAACACCATCACGCAAATGCCGCACAGGGCTTATTGTAAAAATTATTTTTAAGTGATTATTAAAATGAAATAATTGGTGAATGGCTGTATCAAACGCTGTAATAATTTCTTCAATTGTATTTAAGTGTTTAATAAAATTTTGCGCTGGTGCTTTATGGCAATTTGCAACAGCATTGCCATCACCAACAAGCTTATATGTAAACGCAGAACCCAGTGTAACAATTAACCAATCTGCTTCTTTTAAAAAATTGTGCGCATCAAGTTGTGATTGATTAATGATCTTTAAACAAACTTCTTTATCAGGGTTTGAAAAGCGGCTATGATGCTGCCAGCTATGCCATGCTTCATTAAGATAAAATAAATCTTCTATCGTGTATTGTTTGTTTTGTATGTAGGAAATAAGGCTTGATGAAAGGCTGATTGGATCAAACAAAATTCCATTTGGATTTTGTAAAGTATTAAACTTAACATCAGTTAAAAAATTTCCGATGTGTTCTGTAAAGCAAGAGCCGGCTAACAAAATTTTATGTTTATAGTTTATTGGTGGTTCAATTGACTTGATATCTATTGTTGAAAAGAATTGCATTGTTTAAACAAAAATTTTATTTGCAATATTTATACTTTGCGTAAGCGCTGTTTCATCAATATCAATCAAAAATTTAGTTTCTTTAAAATAATCAATCATAAAAATAGTGTCCATGTTGCCAACCAGTTCATCCTGTGCCATCGGGCAACCGCCAATACCTTTTAATACACCGTCAAAACGCAAACAACCTGCATTAAGTGCAGCTTGCAATTTTTCTTTTTTATTTAATGATGACGAATGCAGGTGCACACCAAATTCTATATTATTATATTGATTGATTAAAGTATTACATGCAAACGCAATCTGCTCTGGCGTTGCAACGCCAACTGTATCTGCCAGCGAAATTATTTTTATATTTCGTATTGCCATTTCATTGGCCCAATGCAATAGTATTTCTGCATTGTATTCATTATTATACGGATTGCCAAATGCCATACTTAAATACACAACCAACTCTTTATTGTATTTGATACATAGGTTTGAAATAGCATCAACACGCATTAAACTTTCTTCAATGGTGCTGTTTGTATTTTTTAATTGAAAGGTTGGTGAAATGGAAAAAGGAAAACCGAGGTAAGTTATTTGATCATACTGAACGGCTTCCTGTGCACCACGCTCATTAGCAATAATGGCAAGCAGTTTTGTAGCATTGTTTTTAATATGTAACTTTTGAATTACGCTTTTTGTATCCGCCATTTGCGGAATTGCTTTTGGCGAAACAAAGCTTCCAAAATCAATTGTATCAAAACCAACTTTTAATAAACTGTTTATGTAATTAATTTTTTCTTCTGTTGAAATAAAGTTATGCCAGCCTTGCATTGCATCTCTCGGGCATTCAATAAGCTTAACTTTTTTCATAACACAAAAGTAAATTCATAATGCATCATGCATAAATAAAAAAGCACCGCAAATATTGCGATGCTTTAAACACGAGAAAAATTTCTTTATAAAATATTAAATCCTAATCCAATTTGCCATTGGCGGCTTGTCCATTTATCCTGTTGACCAATATCATTTATATTATTCAGGCCAATATTATAACGTGCATACACTTTCAAAGGATTTAAGTTTAATTGTGCGCCCAGCACTGCTGAAAAATCACCACTCTTAAATGCATTTTTTCCATTTTGAACAAGCGTTAAATCTTTGTTCATTAAAATGCTATACTGCGGCCCAACATTAAAAGTTAACAGCTTGCCTGTATTAATTCTTAACAAAATGGGAATGCTTAGGTAATCAAGATGTGCATGACTGGGCACATCCTGGTAAATGGCTTTATAGCCTGAATCAATTGTTGTTGTGGTTTGGCTAAAAAGCACTTCAGGCTGAATACCTATGTTTTTATTAAAATCAATACTTAAATACCCGCCTAACTGGTAGCCAAGATCATAGCCATCTTTAAATGATTCTCCATCAATCTTTCCAAGGTTAGCGCCTGCTTTAACGCCTACATGAACTGTTTGCGCATTTACAATTGTTGCAGAAGTTGCGATCAATAAAACTAAAATGATTTTTTTCATGAGTTGATTTTTTAATTGAACATTGACTTACCTGAAACGCTCATGTAACAATCATATTACTTAAAGAAAACCTAAAGAAAATGAGATGGGCTATTGCCTTATTTTAAACATTTGATTGCGTTGGCGCTGTGCATAGGCATTAACAGAATCAAACAAAATACTGTTGAAGTTTGGATGTGCTTGGTAATAGTTAAAGCTTTTAAGAAATTTTTTTTTATCAAGATGATGCAATTTTAAAACACCACTGAAGTATGCTGTGTTAATGGATTTAATTGTACTGTCTTTGCTTTTTAAAGATGATGCGTAATCACCTGCTTCAATCAAATGCCAAACAATAATTTTCATTGAATCAATACCAATAATATCTGGTGGAATTTTTCTGTCTTCAGAATTGCATCCCATCAATATAACTAAATTTATAGTTGTAAATATCAAGTATTTCATTGCAACTGCTGTTTATACAACGGTGCGTTTGAAACATCCAAAACGGTAAGCGCCTGCAGTGCCTGAACCCGCTGTTGAGGGTTTGCTTTTAAAAATGCACCAACAAATTCCTGCGATTTTCCCTGCACTAAAAATTGCTCAATCATCGTGTTTGGATTTTGCTGATTAAAATCTTGTAATGATGATAACGCATTTAAAATACTGGTTCGTGCATTATCAGCATTCTGGTACATATTATCAAGACCTTGTCGGTAATAATCATAGATAATATCATGAATTTCATTATAACGCGTATTTAATAAATTTTCAGCAAGCCAGTAACGGTTTCTTTGTCCATCAAAAGATTTCCAGCCGGAAATTTCTTTTGCTTCAGGTGCATTATTTACAATGTTTTGTGCACTATTAAAATAAGCGTCACCACCTTTTGTTGAAAAAGAATCATAATCAAAACCAAGAATTATATATACATAATAAGCAAAAATTGCGGTAAGATTTGCGCTTAATGCATCAGTGCCTTGTACACGATTTTCATTAAACTCAAGTTGCTGAAAGTTTGCATATTTAAAAGTTACATCACCATCCTGGTAATTAATTAAAGCAGTTTGATATGATGAATTATAAACCGGCCGCGCAGCCTGAATTGCCAGCGATGCTTTAAAAATATTATCCTCACTAACACTCTGCACCGTTAGTAAAAAACTGCAACGTATTTTTTCCTGTGCCTGGAAAACATCACTCGTCCATTTGCGGTTATTTATAAATGCAGTAAGCTGGTTTTGTAAGGTGGTAAAAATAGTTTTGTCAACATTGGTTCCAACTTGCTGTGCAGAAACGGTTACTTTAGCCTGTAACTCCTGCGCTTTCACAGATGTAATAACTACTGACAGGATTAAGTAAAATATAATTTTTTTAAGCATTTAATTTATTAATGATAAGTTCAACAATTTGTTGTGCAATTTCTTTTTTGTCTGCAAGTTGCAGTTCAAATTCTGTATTATCGGCACAAAAAACGGATACCTTATTTGTGTCATAACCAAAGCCTGCATTTGTATCCTGTAAAGAGTTAAGCACTATCATATCAGCGTTTTTCTTTTGCAGTTTTTGTTTTGCATATTCATGTTCATTATTTGTTTCCAATGCAAACCCAACTAAGAACTGATTCGTTTTTTGCCTGCCTAATTCAGCAAGTATATCATTTGTTTTTTCTAAAGAAAGTGTAAAGTTTGCCTTATCTTTTTTTATTTTTTGCTGAGATACTTCTGTTGGTTTATAATCAGCAACGGCCGCAGCCATCACTTCAATATTTGTATTATTATGCAATTTTAAACATGCTTCATACATTTCTTTTGCAGTGGCAACTTGAATAATTTTTATGCCTTTATATTTTTTTGTTTGATGAACAGGCCCGCTTATAATGGTAACATCAGCGCCTTTTTCATACAAAGCTTCAGCTAAAGCAAAACCCATTTTACCAGATGAATGATTGCCAATAAAACGCACAGGATCTAAAGGTTCGTATGTTGGCCCGGCAGTTACAAAGGCTTTTAGATTTTTCAACTCATTACTTCTGAAAAATTTTTCAGCTACAAACGAAATAATTTTCTCTGGTTCAGCCATTCGTCCTTCACCATGTAAGCCACTGGCTAACTCTCCGTTTTCAACATTAATTATTGTATTGCCATATTCATTTAATAAGGCAATATTTTTTTTGGTTGATGGATGATGCCACATGTCTTCATCCATTGCAGGCGCAACAACAACCGGACATGTTGCAGAAAGATAAACAGCCATCAGCAAATTATCACATAAGCCGTTTGCCATTTTTGCAAGTGTGTTACAGCTTAAAGGCGCAATCAGCATTACATCTGCCCACCTGCCAAGCACCACATGATTATTCCAGCTGTTGTTTTCTGTAAGATCAACCAGCACATCATTTTTTGATAAAGCCGAAAGCGCAAGCGGTGAAACAAATTCTTTTGTAGCAGGCGTTAATATTACTTTTACTTCAGCGCCTTCTTTTACAAGCAACCGCACAAGCAGTATGGCTTTATAAGCTGCTATGCTTGCCGTAATACCTAATAATATTTTTTTGCCTTGTAGCATTTAATTAAAAAAACCCGCATAAAGCGGGATTAAAATTACATTGAAATCATCTTAACGGAAAAGATCATCATCATTTTTACGATGATAGATTTTGTTATCCATAAATTCCTGCGTTGCCAGGATTGCAGCATTCGGCATTTTTTCGTAAGCCTTTGAAATTTCAATCTGTTCTTTATTTTCATGAATTTCTTCAAGGCTGTCTGTATGGCTGGCAAATTCTTCCAGCTTGTTATGCAGCTCTTCTTTCATTGCAATATTTATCTGGTTTGCCCTTTTGGCAACGATAGCAATTGACTCATATAAATTACCTGTTTTAGCCTTAATTTCTATCAGGCTTTTTGTTTCAACGCTGCTTTGCGTATTACCGCTGAGATGTCGCCTTAGTTTGCTCATTATTTGGAGTTTGTATTTTTTTTAAATTATTTTCAGATTGTGTTTTATAACTATTTACTTCATCAAGAAATT
Organism: uncultured Parafilimonas sp.; assembly: GCA_964658095.1. GTDB lineage: Bacteria > Bacteroidota > Bacteroidia > Chitinophagales > Chitinophagaceae > Parafilimonas. The sequence goes on from CAZZXW010000049.1 coordinate 7,335, forward strand.
TACTTTGCGGAAAGCGTTGCTGAAAATCCTGCACATTAGCAATTACCTTATCGTATCTTTCTTCCTGCTTTGTTTGTATGCTTAATTCAGCATATTTAAAATAAGATTTGATAGAATTAAACGCATATTCATCACCCTGTTCTGAATCAGGAAAGTCATCAATCAAAATTGAGAACGCTACGCCTGCAGATTGATAAAAACCAAGGTTATAATACAACTGCGCATTCTTAAATTCTTTCAGTTCAAGTTTTTTTCTGCATGCATCCATAATTCCTGTTGCTTCACTTACTCTTTTAGAATCTGGATGGGTATTTATAAATGCCTGTAACAACGCAATGGTTTTTGTGGTATTTGTTTGATCCAGATCAACTTTTGGCGATTGCTTGTAGTAACACATGCAACGCATGTATTCGCATTCTTCTACCTTTTCACTGTTAGGGAAATTTTCAGTGTATGTTTTAAATAAGTTTTCCGCATTGTCATAATCACCAAGATAATAAGATGTGTAAGCATACTTATAATATACATCTTCAAATCTTGGATCACCTTTAAACAGTGGCAATAGATCTGTATAAATCTGCTGCGCCTTTGTATAATCTTTTTTAGCGTAATACTGTTCCCCCATTTTTAGTTTATACTCTTTGTCTTTGCTTTTAACAACCCTTCCAAATTGTGTAGTGCAGGCAGAAAACAAAATGATACTTAGAAATATTGCAGAAATAATTTTCATGAAAGTTTGCAAAGATAATTTTTTTTAGCAAATTAGTTATAACGGCCTTTTGGCTCACGATTATGTAGTTAATAAAATTACAAATATGCTATAATGTTACTATGCTAAACCATTTTTGAAAAATGCGGTCGAAATTTGAACTTAATACAACAACGTGAAGAAATTTTTTTTTCTGATTATTGTGCTTCTTGTGTTTGAATTTAAAAATTTTAGTCAGTCAAATAACGATGCACAAAAAATTATAGATCAGCTTTCGGCAAAAGTAAAATCAGCCAAAGGCATTAATGCAACATTCGTTCTTAAGCAATTTGATAAATACAATCATGCCATGGTAAACGCTGATGGCATAATTAAAATTAAAGGCAACAAATATTATTTAAAAGAAGACCAGGTTGAAGTTTTTTGTAACGGCGTTCAAACATGGAATTTTGATGGCGATCGTGAAGTAACGGTTTCAAAAGCAAGCAATGATGCAGATGACATTACACCGCAACAAATTTTATCAGGCTTTAGTAAAAATGAGTTTACTTATAATTTACTCACATCAACCGGCAACAGTTACCAGATTCTTTTAACACCTATTGATAAGCGAAAGAATTTTAAACAGCTTGTATTGTTCATCAACAAATCAAACAATCTTATTTCAAAAGCAAAGATCACAGATAAGCTTGGCGTGTTAACTGAAATTGATTTTTCCCGCATCACACTAAATGCAATGCTACCTGATAAATTTTTCATTTTTGATGCTTCAAAACATCCCAACATAGAAATTATAAATCAGTAACTTTTTAGTTATTTATTTTTTGTACAGTTTTGCTTTAATGCGGCAAAAAATAATAATTGCGATTGATGGTTATTCATCCTGTGGCAAAAGCACGCTGGCAAAGCAGCTTGCCCGTGAATTAAAATATGTATATGTTGATAGTGGCGCAATTTATCGTGCCATAACATTATACTTTTTAAGAAACAATATTATTGCAGATAATAAAGATGATGTTGAAGCTGCATTAAAAAATATTCATCTGCATTTTATGTTTGATGAATCTGCAGTCAAAAGCATTATGTATTTGAATGATGAAGATGTGGAACAAAAAATACGTGATATGGTTATTAGTGAAAAGGTAAGTGAAGTAGCAGCAATAAAACAGGTTAGAACTTTTGCTGTTCAGCAACAAAATAATTTTGGAAAAAATAAAGGCATTGTAATGGATGGAAGAGATATTGGAACCACTGTTTTTCCAAATGCGGAACTTAAAATTTTTATGATTGCAGATATTGCCATACGTGTGGAAAGGCGTTTTAAAGAACTGTATGCATCAGATAAAAATATAACTATCGAAGAGGTAAAAAATAACCTTGAAATGCGTGATTATATTGATACTAACCGGGAAGTAAGCCCTTTACGCAAAGCACAGGATGCCGTAACGCTTGATAACAGTAATCTTACTGAAGCGCAACAATTAAAAATGGCATTGCAATGGGCAAACGAAAAAATTAATAGCTTGCAATAATAAAACGGTAACAGAAAAAGTGAACGGGTATGCATGAGATAGAACCATTTTATAACTGGCGGCATGTATATGTTGCTGAAGAAGATCCTAAATCTCCTTTTTACGGGCGTGTGTATAGCGAATTTGAATTCACCCATTCGGTTTATAATTATTATATCCATCCGCAATGGGATGAATTTGGCAGCCGCACTTTATACATAAAAATAATTTATGTTGATTACGAATTAGGCTATGCTGTTATTGAAATGTTAGGTGAATGGAATGATGCCATCGAAAACGATATTATGGCATTGAAGCGTGATGTAATAGACCCGATGATGAATGAAAAAATTTTTAAATTTATACTTGTTGCAGAGAATGTTTTAAATTTTCACAGTGGTGATAAAGATTATTACCAGGAGTGGAGAGAAGAGAACAATGAATCAGGCGGTTGGGTTGTGGCGCTGAACATGAGTGATGCTGCACGCTATGATTTTGAAAGAAAAAAATTGAATCATTATTTTGAACTTCTTGATTTACCAGACTGGCGTGTTTACAAACCATATCATCTTTTTAAAAAGATAGACGGTTTGCTTAATATGCGCCTGCCAAATGATTAGAATAAAAATCATGGTATAAGAATTGACGATTCATATAAAACTGTTTTATGCCACAACAAGATCAGATGAACACGGTTAGCCAGATAATGAATAAGCTTAGCTCTAAAGGCTACGATAATGAATTCAGGTGGACTGTTGATGGCTTTTGTGTGAACGAAAAGTGCTATCAGCCGGAAGAACTAACAATTATAAAAACATACAGGTTTGAAGGTGAGTCTGATCCTTCAGATATGTCGATACTGTATTTGATAAAGACTAATGATGATTTAATTGGTTACAGCCTTGATGCTTACGGAGTTTACAGCAACCACGATGATGAAGAAGGATATGATAATTTTATAAGAAAGATTCCGCTTAAGGATAATGATGAACAATTGCTGTTCGAACTTTAATTTACAACTGATACAAATAAAAAAGCGCTTAAGTTGTAAGCGCTTTCTATATTAAAATTTTGTCCAGGATTAATTCTCTTTTGCGCCTTCTACCAATACAGTAGTTCTATTATTTATTACTTCTACAAAGCCGCTTTGTATTGAATATGAAATAGCATCTGTTTTTGTTCTAAGCACTTTAATATTTCCTTTACCAAGTGCAGCAACAATGGGCGCATGTTTATCTAAAATTTCAAATGATCCTGCAATTCCCGGCAACTGGATACCATAAATGTCACCATCAAATAATCTTTTTTCCGGCGTTAAAATTTCAAGTGTCATAATAAACTTGCAATTAAATTATTAGATATATTATCAGTTTGATTGCTCTTTTAACTTCTTGCCTTTTTCAATCGCGTCATCAATTGTACCAACGAGGTTAAACGCTGCTTCAGGATATTCATCTACTTCACCATCCATGATCATGTTAAATCCACGGATGGTATCTTCAATACTTACAAATACACCTTTCAAACCGGTAAATGCTTCAGCTACGTGAAAAGGTTGTGATAAAAAACGTTGAACACGTCTTGCACGGGAAACAGTTAGCTTGTCTTCTTCACTTAATTCATCCATGCCAAGAATGGCTATAATATCCTGTAGTTCTTTATAACGCTGTAATATTAACTTAACACGGTTTGCTGTGTTATAATGTTGGTCACCTACAATTTGTGGTGTAAGAATTCTTGATGTAGAATCAAGCGGATCAACCGCAGGATAAATACCAAGGTCAGCAATCTTACGGCTTAATACGGTTGTAGCATCAAGATGCGCAAATGTAGTTGCAGGGGCTGGATCAGTTAAATCATCTGCGGGTACATAAACAGCCTGCACAGATGTGATTGAACCATTACGTGTTGAAGTAATTCTTTCCTGCATTAATCCCATTTCTGTAGCAAGCGTTGGCTGGTAACCAACGGCTGAAGGCATACGGCCAAGTAGTGCTGATACTTCAGAGCCGGCCTGTGTAAAACGGAAGATATTATCAACAAAAAATAATATGTCTCTGCCTTTACCAGTACCATCACCATCACGGAAATATTCTGCAATAGTTAAACCGCTTAAAGCAACTCTTGCACGTGCACCGGGCGGCTCATTCATCTGCCCAAAAACGAACGTAGCTCTAGAATCTTTTAAGCCATCCATATCAACCTTACTTAAATCCCATCCGCCTTCTTCCATGCTATGCTTAAATGCATCTCCGTATTTCATTATTCCGGCTTCGATCATTTCACGTAACAGGTCATTGCCTTCACGTGTTCTTTCACCTACGCCGGCAAATACAGATAAACCACCATAACCTTTCGCAATGTTATTGATCAATTCCTGTATCAATACTGTTTTGCCAACGCCGGCACCACCAAACAAACCGATCTTTCCACCCTTTGCATAAGGCTCAATAAGGTCAATAACTTTAATACCGGTAAGCAAAACTTCTGTTGCAGTACTTAAGTTTTCAAATGCAGGCGGCAAGGAGTGAATAGGCCTTCCATTTTCTTTACTTACAAGTGGTAAACCATCAATAGCATCACCGGTTACATTAAATAAACGGCCATGAATAGCTTCTCCTACAGGCATAGCAATCGCAATACCCGTATCAATTACCTCGGTGCCGCGAACCAAACCTTCTGTTGCATCCATTGCAATACAGCGCACACTGTCTTCACCCAAATGCTGCTGCACTTCAAGCACCAGCTTATCACCGTTAGGGCGTTTTAGTTCAAGTGCATTATAAATTTCCGGCAGCGAACTGTCAGGAAAATACACGTCAACCACCGCACCGATTATCTGTTTTACCTTACCTGTATTAGCCATAAAGTATGTATGATTTTTAGCTTTTAAATTTCCGCAAATGTAAGAAGATGAAATATAAAACGGTAAGAATACTTAACAGGCAAAGCGAAAATTTTGAACATAGTCTTCATATAAAATAAAGCATAGCCATAAAAATCATCATATAAATTTAATTTGATTCTTGAATCAATTAAATCATTTCTAAAATTTTAGATTCAAGCATTTTATTAGTTTTTATATTCGCCGCCTTAAAACCTAAGCATGAAACAGTTATTATTTTTATTATTGATGATTAACGTTTGCAGTAGTTCGCTTTTCGCGCAAACAGAGAACACTTCAAACTATGATCAGCATATTGCCTTTGACCCGCTTTTTTATCCTTCTGCAGGCAATGAATACAGAAGCGCCAGCGGAGAGCCTGGGCCGGCTTACTGGCAAAACCGTGCAGATTATAAAATAACAGCAACGCTTGATACAACACAGCATCGTGTTACAGGCAGCGTTACCATCACTTATAAAAATAATAGTCCTGATAACTTAAAGTTTTTATGGCTTCAGTTAGATCAAAATATTTATAAACAAGATAGCCGTGGCCAAGCAACAACTTTATTAACCGGCGGCAGATGGGCAAACAGAACCTTTACACAAGGTGATGAATTGAAATCAGTAGATGTAGTATTAAACGGCACATCAAGCAAAGCAAAATATAATGTGAGTGATACACGCATGCAGGTGTGGCTGCCAAAAGATTTACCGGCAAAAACAGGAACAGTACAATTAAAAATTGATTATGCTTTTACAATTCCTGAATATGGTACAGACCGTATGGGAAGATTAAATACGCAGAACGGCTGGGTATATGAAGTTGCCCAATGGTATCCGCGTATGTGTGTGTATGATGATGTGCTCGGCTGGAACACGTTGCCTTATTTAGGCGCGGGAGAATTTTATCTTGAATACGGCGATATTGATTACACCATTACTGCGCCATCAAATTTAATTGTGGTTGGTTCAGGTGAAGTGCAAAATCCTTCAGACGTTTATACATCAGGCACTATCAATTTAATCAATAAAGCAAAGGCAAGCGATAAAACAGTTACCATTGTT
>CAZZXW010000050.1:0-13408 GCA_964658095.1 uncultured Parafilimonas sp.
TTCTTTACCAGTTGCTAAATCATACAAGCTTAAATCAACAGCACAACCGCGGTTATGTCGTGAACCTTTGGCAGGATCGGCAACAAAATTATGTTTATCAGGTGGCGTAACTTTCCAGAATAACTTTGTTACACTCCACGGGCGATAACCATCAAATACAACTATACCATAACCCAGCGGCTTAAGCGATGCGTTTGCTCTAACCACCGCTTCTGCGGCAGGTCTTTGCAAAAAAGCCCTTGCTTCTTTATATAAAGGACGACCCACAAAATTGTCGCTTCTTGCATAATGTATATCAAGATGAATGCTGGTATCAAGCTTAATTAATTCAACCAAATCATTAGGCTTAAAGTTACCTTCTTCATGCGGTGGTTTTGTTGCACAGCTATGTAACAAAATAAAGAAGAATAAAAACATAGCAGCTCTGCTGAATATTATTGTTTTTGTTTTCATACGTATAAGTTCATTGTTGCTTTATAATATAATTATTTCATGTTTAATACAGTTCCATCGCTGTTAATCTTTATTAATTTTTCACTTTGTAAATAATTCAGCACTTTCCAAAGTTTATCGTTTTTAAATTTTTGAGATGATTGTATAATGTCCTGAACAACTAGTGTTTTATTATCAAGCATGCTATAAATATATTCTTTAATCTTCAAAAATTCTTCATCAGAAAGCTCAATTACTTTTTTCTTTAAACAGTTATCACAAATGCCACAATCAGCTATGTCTTTATCATCAAAATAATTTCCTATAAAACGACTGCGACAGTAAGTTTTAGTTTGCAAGTATTTAAGCATTGTCTCAACACGTTGAGCATATTCTTCTTTGCGCTGTTTATAACGCTCATAATTTATAGTAAGATATTGCGCTGGTGCACGGTTGGTTATAAAATAAATCTGCGGCGTTTCTTTTTGCATATCATATTCAATAATATTCAGCGATTGAAGTTGCTGCAGCTTCTGTTTTATTTCTTCAACAGGGATTTTAATAAGCCTGCTGATTAATTTTTCACTGACAGAAATTTTATGATCATAAATGCCTTCATATGTACGCAGTAAACATTTAATAACAGGCTCAAGCTGCGGATGCGATCTTTCAAAATCATTCAATGATTCTTTTGACGTAGTAAAGCAAATTTTTGATGGTAAAAAAACGGTTTCATTAAAGCTGATATAACCTTCCTGCTCCAACATTTTTAATGCATTAATGGTAACAAACACATCAAGCTTAAAATTTTTTATAAACTCATTCAGGTTAAAATCATAGTAATTCCCTTCACCAATGCCAACCGGTATCTGCAGGTAATCAACCAAACACTGGTAAATGTTTTTTATCTCTTTTATTGGCGGGAAACGCAGTATGGGCAAGGCTTTCAGAGCAGCTTCATCTTCTGCATTATATAATAAAACTGCATAAGATTTTTTTTCATCACGGCCTGCACGGCCTGCTTCCTGGTAATAACCTTCCAAACAATCCGGCACATTATAATGAATTACGCTGCGCACATCTGCTTTATCAATACCCATTCCAAACGCATTGGTGCAAACCATTGTTCTTATTGAATTATTCAACCATGCTTCCTGTTTTTTATTACGCATTTCATGCGTTAAACCTGCATGGTAAAAATCAGCATTTATGTTTTGCATATTTAGCAGCTCTGCAACTTCTTTACATAACTTCCTGCTTTTACAATACACGATGCTGCTTCCGGTTACATTGCTTATTACTTCAATAACTTTATTAATCTTACTGTCAACTTTAAACACAGAATAAGAAAAATTTTTTCTTTGAAATGATTTGCGAAATACAACTGCATTTTTCAACTGCAGCTTCTTAATTATATCATCTAAAACAATAGATGTTGCAGAAGCTGTAAGCGCAAGCATTGGCGCATTAACTGTATTTTTTAATTCAGCGATCTTTAGATAAGATGGTCTGAAATCATAACCCCATTGTGAAATACAATGCGCTTCATCAACAGCAATTAAGTTTATGTTTAACGCAGGCAAGTACTCATTAAAGATGTTGCTCTGCAAACGTTCCGGCGATACATATAAAAACTTATAATTGTCTGCCGCTGCATGTTGCAGGATTTGTTTTACCTCGTAAAAAGTTTGCCCGGTATGCAAAGCCACTGCATCAATATTTTTTTTGATAAGATTAACAACCTGGTCTTTCATCAATGCAATCAGCGGGCTGATCACAAGGCACAGTCCTTCCTGCATTAACGCAGGAACCTGATAGCAAACTGATTTGCCAGCGCCTGTTGGTAATAAGGCAACCGTATCCTTTTTATCTAATACAGATAAGATAATTTCTTCTTGTTGCGGACGAAAAGATTGGTGGTTCCAGTATTGTTGTAGTATAGATTGCGGAGAAGACATGAATTGTTACTAAGATATAACCTGTAGTTTATACCTGCATAGTATGTTTTTTTATTAATAAATTGCTTACATGAAAAAATATTTACTTCTTATAACAATGTTTTCTTTTAGTATAGCATTGATAGCACAATCAACCGGTAAATATATTTTGGTAATACATGGCGGTGCAGGAACAATTCTTAAAAATAACATGACACCTGAAAAAGAAAAATTATATAAGCAAGGTTTACAAAACGCATTAAATGCAGGTAATGATATTTTAAAAAATCATGGTGCTGCAATAGATGCTGTTGAAGCTGCTATAAAAATTTTGGAAGATGATTCATTGTTTAATGCAGGCAAAGGCGCTGTATTTACCAATGAAGGAAAGAATGAATTAGACGCTTCAATAATGGATGGCAAAAACTTGAAAGCCGGTGCTGTTGCCGGCGTTACTAATATTAAAAACCCTATTGCCGCAGCAAGAGCTGTGATGGATAAAAGTGAGCATGTGATAATGGCTGGCAAAGGCGCTGAACAATTTGCGGCTATGAATGGATGTGAAACAGTTGATCCATCTTACTTCTTTACAACACAACGCTGGCTTGATTTGCAGGATGCAAAAAAACAAGATTCATTAAAAGCAATGCATAAAGATTCAACAAAAGCATTTTTAAAACAACCGGACAACTATGATTATAAATATGGAACGGTTGGTGCCGTTGCATTGGATATGAAGGGCAATCTTGCTGCAGGCACGAGCACCGGCGGCATGACCGATAAACGTTTCGGAAGAGTAGGAGACTCTCCGATAATTGGTGCAGGCACGTATGCCGATAATAATACTTGCGCTATCAGTTGTACGGGCTGGGGCGAATATTTTATTCGCTTGGTGATGGCAAAAACCATTAGCGACAGGATAGAGTTTGCTCATCAATCATTAAAAGATGCGGCTGATGAAATGATTATGAAAAAGCTGCCTGCATTAGGTGGTGATGGTGGCTTGATCGCTGTTGATAAAGCAGGAAACTTTACTATGAGCTTTGATACGGAAGGCATGTATCGTGGTTATATAAAATCAACCGGTGAAAGCGAGATAAAAATTTATAAAGAACAATTTTAAAATCATGGATAAGTTTGAATATAAAATTCTGGATGTTCCCAAAAAACATCTTGTAAAAGAAAATTACCAGGAAGAACTTATGAGTATGTTGAATAAGTTAGGTGAGCAGGGTTGGGAGCTAATAACTGCACAAGGTTTAACTGAAGGATCAATCTTTTACAGGTTTTCAGAAACAACCGAAGTATTGCTATTGTTTAAAAGAAAAATACAGGCGTAAATTGTACGATTAATTACCTATTATTTCAAGTGTCCTGCTGTCTTTGTTCCCATTAAAAAATTTATCAAGCACAGATTGAAATACAGGATTGGTATTTTGCAATGCGGCAAATAAAGTCATTGAAGATTTTAATTTCATATCATCAGGACTGCCAAAAATTTTATGTGCATCATTAATTTTAAGTGTAAGTAATTCATTGCAAATTTCAATAAGCCTTGTACCTAAAACATCATGCTTTAAATAAGCTGTTGCTTCATTAAGATCTTTTATAGCATAATACTTTGATGTAGAACTAAAACCCAAACCTTGTACTTGCGGAAAGATATACCACATCCAATGGCTTTGCTTTCTGCCATTTTTTATTTCTCTCAAAGCAATTGCGTAATCCCTTTGTTGTGCATCAATAAATCTTTGCAGGTTATCATCAGCCATAAAAATTATACTTCAAACATCATGCATTTATATTGTTACTACAATTCTTTTTCCGTTTTGTACGTCAATGTTCCAAACTGTTTCAATGTCTTTTAAACGTACATTAATTGTTTCCACTTTTAGTTTATTATCTACAGCAAGCTGAAACATTTCAGGGATAATTTCACTGAATAATATTTTCATTTCATCTTTTGTCCAGCTACCTAAGCCTGAACCTGTTAAATGAAGGTCAACACTACGCATATTTGCTGCAGATAATTGAATGGTATCGCCTGTTATTGCGCCGATAGAAACGAAACGGGTTTTATGTGTAAATGAACCTTCACCTTTTAATGAGGCAAGAATCAGTTCTGCTGTGTAACCCCATAAATAATCAAGTATTATATCAATCGGAGTGGTGTTGTGAATGTTTTTTATATGTGCAATAAATGCTTCATCGGTTTGTTGTGTGGAAATAATTTCATCTGCACCCAATGCTAATAAAGATTGTAATGATTTTTCATTTCTGCCTGTAACAATTATTTTTTTAGCACCATAAAATTTTGCAACCTGAATAGCTACTCTGCCTGTAAAGCCGGTTGCGCCGTTAATTAAAACGGTTTCACCTTTTTGCATGCAGGCTCTAAAACGCAAAGCCATCGCGGAACCTGCAACTGCATTGGGGATTGCTGCGGCTATGCTTTCATCAATTCCATCTGGTAACTTTATAATCGTATTTTTATTAATAAGTGCTTTTTCTGCAATCATTCCATTTTCACTAAAGGCAAATATTCTTGTACCATCCTGCAATATGCCTACACCATCGCTGCCAATTATTTTTGCTGTTTGATTGGCCGCTGATGAAGAATAATGCTTTCCGCTTGCTTTACTTTTATCAATGTGTTTTATGGCTGCTGCTTTTACTGTAATTAAAACCTGGTCATCATTTTCAACCATTGGTTCGGGAAAATCTGCGTATTGCGGCATTTCACCTTTTTGATAAACTATTGCTGCTTTCATATTATTATTTTATAAGGCAAAACTATCCGTCAATATTCCGGTCAGCAATAACATTTGTTATCAAATTCAGGATGATGATTTTTCTCTTTGAATTTATTTTGTTGGTGAAAATAAAAACCGGCATTAACTAACATAGAAATTTTAAACCGGCATTGCTATCATAAAATAAAAACGCAGGAAACAGTTTTACCTGCACCTGCGTTTTAAAGGAAACACAACAATTATACGATACGGACTCTTATTGCTTTACAACTTTAGTTGTTCTTGTTTCTTTAGTGTCAGCATTTCTTACAACCACTGTATAAATGCCGGCTGTTAAATTGTTGCTGGTTGTTATGTTTAAAGCATTTACACCAGCAGTAAGATTACCAAATTCATTACTGTAAACCATCTTTCCTGTAACATCATACATCATTACTTCAACTTTGCTATTGTTGCTTTGTGAAGGCACTGATAAAGTGAAATTATTATGGAAAGGATCAGGAAATGCCTTGATATCACCTGAAGACTTTTGATTTTTACTAGCTGCAACTGCATTGTCTGTTACATTGCCTGCCTGTGCTATGCCCTGAGATACAGGTAATGTTGGAGTAACAGTTGAAACAGATGGAGTATAGCCTCCTATAACAAGTGACGCAAGAAAAGCATAAGTATCCTGAGGTGTAGCAGTAGAAACGGTTATAGTTACATTGCCATAGTTATCAGGAGTAACACCATAAATGGTTTGTGTAATATTGGTGTTTAATGATGCATCCAATATAGTGGTTACGCCATTGATAGTATAAGAAGCGTTTAAACTTGACCAGTTTTGATTACTTGCAAAGAATGTAAAATCATATTTCATTCCAATGTTTAAACCTGTTATCTGGAACGATGTACTTACACCAGGATAATTTGTATAATTTTCAATATTCACTGCATCCGGATATATTCCTGAATTATTTCCAGTGTTTATACCGAAGTAAGAAACATCAGACCAATTTTGAGAAAGGTACATACCTGTTCCTGTAATCATTCCTTTTTCATCAAGGAAATTATTCCATGTATAACCGAGTTGCGGAGGCGCGTTTAAATTATTCCATGGCTGGCCTGCATCAGTAGATACTCCAGGATAATAACCGGAATTTGATGTAAAGTTTACATACACATTGTACGAGTAAGTGCTTGCTTTAACTGTATTGGAATAACTTGAGTAAGCAGTACCCGCAAACACAGCCCTTACAGCATAATTATAAGTTGTATTGGTTGCAAGGTTTGCATCAGTGTATGTTGTTACACCTGCAGCTACTGTTGAAAGCAAAGTATAACTACTTGCACCATCCACAGCACGCCAGATCTGATAACCGGTTTCGGTTGATGCCCTGTCTTGCCATTGTAAACCAATTGAATTACGTGTAATGGTTGTTGTGCGCAGGTTAGTAGGTGCGATAGTTGTGTATGTAGGCGTATAACTTTGAATTATCATTGTACTGATGAACGCAAAATCTGCTCCTGTTGCTTTTGAAACCACAACATATACTTTACCGGTTACATCTGGAACTATGCCATTTATCTGAACCGTTTTAGAAAGATTGCCACTTGCATTTAATGTAACCGTTGTAGTGCCAATTGTAAAGTTGGTTGTACCAATTTTACCATCATTATGGCTGTTGAAGAATACAAAATTGTATGTTTTAGAAGTGCTTAAACCGCTAAGTACAATTGTATCTTTTGCAGTGCTGGCTTCATAAAAAGCAGTTCTCATTACTACATTAGGATAAATACCAACACCTTCTACCGGTTGCATACCTGATTCTACAACACCACCTGTAAAGCCGTTCTTGATTGTAACAGTCATACCTGTTGGTGTGTTGCTATCATCAACCAGGTTACTTACTGATAAACCAACAAACGGATAAGGCCCTACCAGGTTCCACGGTTTTGGAACACTATGCGCATTGTCAGAGAAGCTTAAATAGGTAGATGAGATATTAAGATCTGAAACCAGGATGTTAAATGATGTTGAACTGCTTACGTTGCTGTTATCTGTTGCAGTAACTGTTACCATATAACCACCAACGCTGTTAGCATTAGGCGTAACACTTATTATACCGGTTCCATTACCATTATCAGTAAATGTTGCAAATGAAGGCAAGCCAGATACTGTTAAGGTAACATGATCTGTTGCATCATCTTTTGCGGTAATATTTACTGTTGCTGTTTGATTACTCTTTAAGATAACATCGGCTATTGCAGTAAGCTGCGGTACTTTATCTGTAGTAGTAATTGTTGCGATATTGCTATAAGCAGAAACGCCATGTGAATTAAACGCTGCAATCTTGTATGAATATTGAACGTTGCCATTCGCACTTGTATCTGTATAACTTGTTGCATTGGCAGATGTTGTACCAACCACTGTATAAACCTGGTTAGAAGTTAATGCACGGTAAACGTTGTAACCTGCTTCGTTAAAGGCAACATCTGTCCATGATAACTGAACACCAGTACCTGCTGCATTGTTTTGTGCAACAAGTGATGTAGCCGGTGCAGGTGCGTTACCATCATCATAAGAAGAAGTAATAACCAATGCATTTATGTAACCAACCGGAGTGTTTAAACCCTTAGACATGGTATAAGTAATTGTACCATCAGTAGCAGGTTTTACACCATTGATAGTTACTGTGTTTGTAGTATTATTTTGTACACGAAGCGTATCGCTTGTGCTGCCAATTGTATAAACCGTTGAACCATTATCAGGAACACTTGCAAAATTGCTTGCACCAAAGAAAGTAAGGTTATACAATTTAGAAGTGTCTAAACCTGTAACTTTTGTGTCAACAGTTTCAGGGCCGCCGTAGATTCCAAAATAGTAGTAATCTGCAAGTACAGCATCAGGATATACACCTGAATTGTTACCTGTAGAAACACCTGAACTGTAATTTCCAAACCAGCTTGTTTGCAAGGCTAATCCAACGTTTGTTGTATTGCCACCTTCATCAACAAGATTATTTGTTGTGGTGCTTGTTATACTATTCCATGGTGCACCGATTGAAGTATTGTATTTAAATCTTACAAAAATATTTGTAGTTGGGTTTTTGTCTTTAACTACAACGGTAAACTGACGTGTAGTAATTCCGCCATTACCATCATTCACTTTTACAACCGGGCTATATGTACCTGCAGATAAGTAATTAGGATGAAGCGTAAGCGTTGCAGTTCCGTTACCATTATCAACCAGGTTATAAGCGTTTGGTGCTCCTGTAACAGACCAGCTTAATACATCACCGCTGTTAGGATCATGAGCACTTAAAGCAATGTTTATTGAATCATTTTCATTCAATGTGTAGTTTACAATTGTATCAATTGAAGGCGGCAGGTTGCTGTTTACAGTTAATGTAAATATGGTGCTGTCTTTTCCACCATAAGCATCAGCAGCTACTATCTTCACATAATTATAAACACCAAGATCAGTTTGCGCCGGGTTTGTTATTAATGATATTCCGTTACTGCCAGTTGTAATACTTGCAAAGGCAGGCAGATTAGCAGTTGTATAAGTTAAAGCATCACCATCTGAATCATTTGCATTTATAGCAGTTGTTGTAGTAACACTATAAGGTACTGCAAGTGAAGAAAGTTTTGCAATAACAGGTGCGTTATTTTTTGTTGTTGCAGATGCAGTTGATACTGCACTTACAGTGCCGCCTGTGCCTGTTGCTTTTATTTGATAGTAATGAATAAGATTTGCATTAAGGCCACTATCTAAATAAGATGTTGCAGAAGCAGCAAGTGTATTAATTAAGATATAATTTGTATTGTCACCAATTGATCTGTACAACTGATAACCGGTTGCACCTGAAGAAGCATTCCATGTTAATGAAATCTTTGAAGGTGAAGTAGCAGTTGCCACAAAATTAGCCGGTGCAACAGGCGTTGCAGGTAAGGCAAATGTAGTAGCAGCCGGAATGGCTCCAATCACTGCCTGGTAAAATGCAGAATTAGGAATTGCAACCTGTGTTAAAGTGCCAGGTACTTTATAAGTAACAGACATGTTTGCACCACCACCTTGCTGGAAGAATTCAATAGTTACAGGATAAGTTCCAACAGCTACTGTAACAGCGCTGCTTGTAACTGAAGTAGAACCGTGCAAGCCATCATTGTTAACTGTTGGTGTGCCGGTTGCCGTATTTGAATTAAACCATAAAGCGCTTCCATCATCAGATGTAGTTCCGAATGTATATGAACCCGCTTTTGTAATTTTTACATATCCATGCCATACAAAACCATAGTTAGTAGTTTGTGTGGCAACACTTAAATCTGTGGTTGAAGAAACTCCTGTTTTTGCAGGTGTTAATGTTGTAAAATCTGGAAGTACTGACCATGTGCCTGTATAGAAATAATAGTTTAAGCCGTTAGATGCACTAACAGAAGTATCCTGTTTGCTTAAACCTGAATTGCCATATTTGTTTATTGCCTGTAACTTATAATAGTAAGTAGTTGAAGGCGCTAAAGTTGAATCAGTAAACGCAGTAGCATTTGCACCGGTTGTGCCAACAATGTTATAAGTTCCTGTTGCGCTTGTTGAACGATAAACTTCAAACCCTGTTTCGTTGCTGCTGTTATCTTTCCAGGTTACATTAATCTTATTGTAAGCTGTTGCTGTTGCCTTAACCGTAGTTGGTACTACAGGTGCAGCACCTGCATTAACATAGCTACCTGTAAAGTAAGTATTTGCAATTGCACGTTGTGTAGTGCTTCCAAACGCTGCCACACTTGCCCAGGATACAGACATGTTCGCACCACCAGTTGCCTGGAAAAATTCAATACAGATTGGATAAATACCTGCAGTTAAGGTTAATGCTTTTCCTGTTACTGTTGTAGATGCATGAGCTCCGTCATTATTAACGGTAGGTGTGCCTGTTGGTGTATAAGAATTGAACCATAATACGCTTCCATCATCAGATGTAGTAGCAAATGTATAGGTGCCGTTAACAGGTACATTAATATAACCTTGCCACAAGAATCCATAGTTTGTAGTTTGAGTAGCTACAGTAATATCAACATTTGGCGAAACGCCGGTTGCTACTGGTGTTAATTTTGAGAAATCAGGCAATACACTCCAGGCATTAGCTGTAGTATAAAAACTATATTTTAAACCACCAAGTATTGGCTCTGCTGTTATTTGATTGCTGGCAGAAGATATATTACCGCTTGCATCAGCAGCCTTCACATAAATGGCATAAGGCTGGCTTTGTACAAGGCCTGTTAAAACAAAAGATGTTTGTTTGGTAACGTTTGAAAGTGTTCCGTTTACAAAAATATTATAATGATCAACTGCTACATTATCTGTAGAAGCTGTCCATGCTATTGAGATAGTTGAAGGCGTTGTAAATGTTGCTTTAAGGTTTGTTGGAACAGACGGTGCAAGTGTATCAGAAAATGTAGTAGCACTTGCTACACTAGATAAAGGTGCTGCACCTGTAGAATCAATGGCGCGAAGCGCATAAAAATATTTCACTTTAGGTGAAACTGTTGAATCTATAAAGCTTCTAACAGAAGCTCCAACCTGTCCTATAAATGAGTATGAGCCGCTTGAAGTTCCGCGATAAATTTCCAAAGCAGTTGGAACATTGGTTTGTTGATTTGCCGGGCTCCATCCAAGCTGGATTTGTGTATTAGAAATTGCATTTGCCGTTAAGCTTTTTACAGCATTAGGTGCATTTGGTCCTTTTGCGTCAATTACTTTAAATGCCGGAGAATATAAAGCAGAACAAGCATACTGCGGAGTTGCTGCAACAACATAATATCCTGGCTGTGTTGCATTGTATGTTGAATTTGTGCTTAATACACTATCAGAACCAATTTTTTTCCAGGTATAGCTTGTATATGAATTTGTACCAGAAATCTGTAACGTTGTATAATTTTTACCGTCTCCAGAAGGAATTGCTGTGCTTAATAAACCAGAAACCTGTATTGGTGGTGTTTGACTTGGTGTTTGTATAATTATATTAACCGGTATTCTTGACCAGTCTGACCAAAGTCCGTTTCTTTCAACACGAGCATCATACGTACCTGCTTGAGTGACATTTATTGAGTTAGTAGTTGCGCCTTGAATAACATTACCATTTAATCTCCATTGATAAGCCTGGTAACCCGGTGCCAGACCAATGGTCAAATTAATATTGTCGCCCGGGCAAAATTTAGTTCTTCCAAATAAGGTCCATGGGTTAGAAGAATAAGCACGACCTAAAAAAGGCCAGAAATCAGGAAGCATCCATGTAGAATCCCAAGTGTCATGCCCTAAGGTAGAAAATTCTGTGGCAGTAAAATTTGCACCCGCGGCAAGATAAGTATCTCTTACCTGGTGTTCTGTATATGGTGCAGGAGCACCATCCTGACCACCTTGAATATTCCAAAGCGGAATAAATTTAAGTGCATTAATTGTATTTTGATCCGTATAAGCAAGAGATGCTGATGACATTGGTATTGCAGATGCTGTAAAAGTCGGGTAACCAGACGCCATGCCCCAAGTTCCGTCACCGCCACCAGAAAGTCCGTTATAACTAACAGCAAACGGGTCAAGTTTGTTATTAGCAACCATGTAAGTAATTAATTCAGAGATATATTGGTATTGGTTAGCTGTCCAGAAACCGTTTCCTAAACTCTGCATGCAAAGCACATAACCATCAAAATTACCATTATCAACAGCGGCCTGAAAAACATCACCGCCATGATAAAGCTGGTATTCATTATCATAAATAGAAGTTCCAGCTTCTCCTATACCATGAAAAAAAACCAGCATAGGGTATTTCTTGTTATCATTTGCTGTAGGATTATATGATTTTGGAAAATGGACTCTGAATGCGTATCCTTTATAAAAATAGCATTTCCATTCATTCGTATTCCAGCTAAGTCTTTGCGTACGAACCCATTTACCAATTGTACCGAAAGCCGGCTGTGTTGGCTTATGAGTTGAATCATAAGTTATCACCGCATCAGACGGGTCAATTATAGATTGACCAAACGAGCTGAAGAAAATTAAACAAGATAATACACTTAGTAAGTAAACCTTTTTCATGATAATTGTTGCGTTTTTAATTTTTGTTTAAAATAGGAATTGGTTTTAAATAAATTTTTGAAGGCATAAAATTATTTAGGGAAGCCTAAGTAAAATTTTGAACTTGGTAAAAGAGGGTTTTTTGTTGGTAAATGAAAGAAATCAGCAAGCGATGTAAAATATGAAGCCGCCGAAAGTTGATTTTTTTGAGTTGAAAGCGAAATTTACAATCGTTAAACGATAGCTTTTATAAACATAAAGAGAATATCAAAAAGGTAAAAGTAAACGGTTTAGCTTTGAATTTTATAGCATTGCTAATGTATAATGACTTGTTCCTGGATCAAAAATTAAAAGAAAGAATCAATAACAATGCTTTACGCACATTAAAATTGCCCGGCGATAAAGTTGATTTGTGTTCCAATGATTACCTGGGGATGGTGCATAATCAATTATTACAAGATAAAATTTCTTTCCATTTTAAAACTGGTTCCACCGGCTCACGGCTGTTAGCTGGTAACT
This sequence comes from uncultured Parafilimonas sp., assembly GCA_964658095.1. Classification (GTDB taxonomy): domain Bacteria; phylum Bacteroidota; class Bacteroidia; order Chitinophagales; family Chitinophagaceae; genus Parafilimonas. The sequence continues at coordinate 12,693 of CAZZXW010000050.1, forward strand.
ATCGGTTAATTGAAGAAACAGAAAAACAAATTGCTGCTTTTCATAAGGCTGAAGCTGCACTTATTTTTAATTCAGGTTATGATGCGAATGTTGGATTATTAAGTTGTGTGCCGCAAAAAGGCGACACTGTTTTGTACGATCAGCTTTGCCATGCATCTATCCGCGATGGCATTCGTTTATCCTTCGCTCAAAGCTTTTCTTTTATACACAATAGTGTTGCTGATCTTGAAAAAAAGTTACAACAATCGACAGGAAATATTTTTGTTGTTACTGAATCTGTATTTAGTATGGATGGTGATTTTTGCCAGCTTCATGATTTAATTCAAATCTCAAAAAAATACAATGCACATTTAATAATTGATGAAGCGCATGCAACCGGCGTTGTTGGCGAAAGCGGTGAAGGCCTTGTGCAAAAAGAAAATTCACAGAATGATATTTTTTGCCGTGTTTACACTTTTGGAAAAGCCTGCGGAGTGCATGGCGCAGCAATTGTTGGTTCACAAAAATTGAAATCTTATCTTATCAATTTTGCACGAAGCTTTATTTATACAACAGCGTTACCTGAACATGCAGTTGCCGCAGTAAACGCATCTTATCAAACTTTTCCTTTTTTAAATAGCGAACGAAAACATCTTCATCGATTAATACAATATTTTCAAACGGCTGAAATAAAATATGAAAAATTAATTTCAGAAACACCAATACAAATTGTGATT
>CAZZXW010000051.1:0-13356 GCA_964658095.1 uncultured Parafilimonas sp.
ACTGATTATAAACCTTCAAATAAAAAAGACTCTGAACTTATCATTTTTGGAGAGAGCAGTGATAAGATAAAATATTCGCTTGCCAAGTGTTGCAATCCAATTCCGGGCGATACTGTATTTGGTTTTGTAAGTACTGGTAAAGGCTTGATTATACATCGAACTAATTGTCCGAATGCTGCAAGGTTAATGGCTAATTACGGACCAAGGATTGTAAAAACGAAATGGGCTAAGAATAAAGAGATATCTTTCTTAACCGGCTTAAAAATTATTGGGACTGATGATGTTGGCGTTATCAATAAAATTACAAACATTATAAGCGGAGAACTGCGCATAAACATTGCAGCGCTTACAATTGAGTCAGGTGAAGGCGTGTTTGAAGGATCAATAAAAGTATTTGTACATGACAAAGAAGAGCTGGATGAACTGGTTGAGCGCTTAAAACAGTTAAACGGAATTCATGAAGTGCAAAGGCTGGATATTGAAGATAGTATTGCTACTTAATCGGCCTTGATGGCTTAATAACAACAGGTTTCACATCCGGCCTGTCTTTTTTATGTTTCCATAAATTATAAGCACCTCTAACAGCAGCAAGCATTCCTATTTTTTTTGCACCACCAATAAGATGTTTACCAACGCTTAATTTTTTAGAAAACGGATTTGCCAGCAAACCGATACCACTGGTCACAAGCCTCCAGCTTCTGTTTGCAATCATCTTATTGATAAAAGAAGGCAGCACTGCATCTGCTGTTGACCTTAAAGCTTCATGCGGTGCTTTGCGAAAATGAATTTTAAGCGTTTCTTCATCATTTCTAATAGAAGCTTTAAGCAACTCTATTTCTTCTTTTAAATGTTGTGCTGTTTTAACTTCTGATAAATCATACACACCATTCGCTATAACTATTCTTGAACCAGCCATATTAATCTTTTTTATGAATAAGACTTATCAATTTGTTTATAAACAGGTTGCGTAAGATTTTACCAAGAAATAATAAGATGAAAAGAAATATTAAAAGGTATAACAACGCAACAATGCCAAATCCTAAAACAAGGCTATGCGTTATATGCGCAAACCATAATCCTAAAGTTATACTGATAAATATCAACAGAAATATTCCAATTATAACCATCAAAACAGCGGTTATAATTCCTGACGCAATTTTGGAAACTTTATCGGTTGCCTGAAGCCTTAACAATAATATTCTTTGCTGAAAATATTGCTTCAGCTTGCTTGAAGTTTCACTAAAAAAGTTTTCTTCCTGGGGCATTCCTAATTTTTTAAGTGCTATATTAATCTGCTAAACTTTTAGCTTTATCTTCAAGGTCTTCAATAAACGCTTTGCCTTTTTTGATCAGGCTTTTGAGTTCTTTTCCGATTGAAGAATATTTGTCTTTTACAGTATCTTTTGCATCACTGTATTTATCTTTTGCTTTGTCTTTAGCATCGCCTGCAGCATCTTCAAGATCAGACCATACTTCCTGGCCTTTTTCTGTTTTTGATATTAAAATAATTGCAGCACCAACTGCAACGCCTAAAATAATTCCTGATAAAAATTTCTGACCTGTACTCATAATTGTAGAATTTGATGGATGAAATAAATTTAAAATTTAGTATAAATCAATTTTTAATTTTGCTTATGGAAAATGTAAAAGATCATAAAATAAATAAAATCATTTTTTTAGCTATCATCATTCTTTTTGCAATCTTCCTGTTTTCAAGTCTAATACAATTTGTTTCTGCTTTTCTCGGTGCTATAATGCTTTATGTTCTAAGTAAATCTTTTGTGCAATGGCTTATCAAAAGAGGATGGAGCAAAAACTTAGCCGCAATTCTCATCATCATCATTTCGTTTTTTGTAATCCTTTTGCCAATTGCTTTACTTGCCAGCCTACTTTATAACAAGATTAGTGCCGTGTTGGCTAATCCTAAAACAATAACAGATTCTCTTAAACAGGTTGATGTTATTGTACAGCAGCGCTTTCATTATAAATTAATTTCAGATGACAGTTTTCATTCCATACAGTCTTATGCTTCATCCATTTTATCAGGCGTATTAAAGCAAAGCCTAGGGTTTATAACTACTATTTTAATGATGTATTTTTTTTATTATTTTATGCTGCAGAATATTAACCGTATGGAAGCAGGTATCATCTTTTATTTGCCATTTAAAAAAGATAAAATAAAATTATTTGGTGATGAGCTGGTACATCAAACATTTAGTAATTCTGTAGGCATACCGGCTATTGCTATAGCACAAGGTTTAGCAGGCTTTTTTTGTTATTGGATTGCAGGTATTCAGCAGGCAGGTTTTTGGGGTGTAATTACAGGTTTTGCAGCCTTGATACCTGTTGTAGGTACAGGTTTGGTTTTTGTGCCTGCGGCGATTTACCTGCTGGTGATAAGCCATACGTGGCAGGCAGTATTTGTACTAATATATGGTGCACTTATAATGGGCAGCCTTGATAATGTTGTGCGTTTTGTTCTTGCGAAAAAAATGGCTGATGTGCATCCAATAGTTACTGTGTTAGGTGTAATTCTTGGCTTGAAGTATTTTGGATTTCTTGGGTTGATATTCGGGCCTTTGTTAATTTCATACTTCATCATTCTTTTAAGAATTTATTATATAGAATATGAAAGGCCGGTGCCTTCAAAAACTGTTAAAAGACGCCAGATAATGCCCATTTACATGCAGCCTTTTATTGGTGCTAAAACAACAAAGAAGAAACAGGTAACAACAAAAAATTAAGTTATGGTTCTATGTTAATTGAAAAGATGATCATCCGCTCATTTAACTGGCCAAGTATGTTGGAAAATTTTAGGTCCGGGTCTCTGTCATGAATGTTAGCAAGGCCGTTATGAAATTTTATTTCAGGAGATAACGTTACAAACTTCAGAAAGAAATTAAATCCTACACCGCCTTCAATAGCAAAATCATTCTTTTTAAGCTTGATAAGGTCTTCCGCATTTCTTTCGTTTGAATTGCTGGCAAGATCAACATCTGCCGTTAACCCACCCAACATGTACACACGAAAATTGTTTATGCGGTCAGAATTAAATTTTATCTGAACAGGTAATGTAAAGATGGTTGAAGGCAAGGTCTTTTTTTCAACCGGTGTTTCATTTGCGTCTGGATATTTTAAGGTATAAGTAAAATATTTAGCGCCACCAACAATCAGTTGCGGTGCTATGCGAAATTCAAACCGGTTATTAAGATGTACTGTTGCAAGCAAGCCTGCAGAAAAGCCGCCGCTTGAACCCGGTTCAACAGAAAGTATGCTGTCATATTGCAGAAACCGCGGATCTTTTTCAGTATGCAGGTTCATATTTGCATACCCGAATGTTAACCCAAAATAATAAGGCAGGTTATCATGGTCTGGCCGGTTAATTTCTTTTTGTGCTTTTAAAGAGGCTGCTAAAAAAAGAAAAAAAAATATAAAGGTTACTTGCTTGCGCAGTAAATGCAACATATGCCTAAAGTAAGCTGTTTAAAATATGTTTGTTTAAAGCCGGCCTTTTGCATGATTTCTAAAAAAGTTGTACGGTCAGGAAATGCTTGTACGGAGTTATTTAAATAAGTATATGCCTGTTTATTTTTTGCAAGTAATTTTCCAAAAGCCGGTATTATTTTAAACATATATAATTTATAAAAACTTCTTAGTAGTAATGCTTTTGGCATTGTACATTCAAGTATTGAAATTTTACCGCCCGGCTTTAAAACTCTGTAAATTTCAGCAAGGCTTTTATCAAGATGTTCAAAATTTCTTACACCAAATGCAACGGTTACAGCATCAAACGAATCAGAATCAAAGTTTATTGTTTCGCTGTCGCCATGTAACAGTTCAATGGCATGGGTAAGATTATTGTTATAAATTTTTGATCTGCCCAGTTCAAGCATTCCATCAGAAATATCAATACCAATTACCTTTTCAGGTTTTAGAATTTTATATGCAAGAATGGCTACATCACCAGTGCCGGTTGCCACATCAAGTATTGTTTTCGGGTTGATTTTTTTTAATTCTTTTAAAGCTTTTTTCCGCCAGCTTCTGTCAATGCCGGCACTTAAAAAACGGTTTAAAAAATCATAACGTTTTGCAATGGCATCAAACATTGCAGCCACCTGCGTTTTTTTTGCAAGTGTGCTTTGCTTATCAGGAACTACTTCATCATGTGCATACATTGCCATGCGGCGAAGGTAATCAGCAGACGATAAACAGTTTTACTAAATCAACAATGATATTTATCCGCTTACACGGCATAATTGTTGGTTAATGTTTCCGCAAAAAATTTTATAATTTTTTTGATGATAAATGCCTGCTTAATTTGTAAGCTATCTAAAACCAATCAATGCAAACAGGAGAAGATATTAAAATATTAAATGAAAAAATTCAGCAGGCCTCCGGCTTTACAGAAAAGTTGCGCAATGAGCTGAACAAAATAATTGTTGGCCAATTTGAAATGATTGACCGTTTGCTGATTGCTCTGCTAAGCAATGGGCATGTGCTGCTGGAAGGTGTGCCTGGGCTTGCCAAAACACTTACGATAAAATCACTGGCGCAAGCTGTACACGCTAAATTCAGCCGCATACAATTTACACCAGATCTGTTACCAGCCGATGTTGTTGGCACCATGATTTATAACCAACAACGTAATGAATTTATGGTGCGCCGCGGCCCCATCTTCGCCAATTTTATTTTGGCTGATGAAATAAATCGTGCACCGGCAAAAGTGCAAAGCGCTTTGCTTGAAGCCATGCAGGAAAGGCAGGTTACCATTGGTGAAAATACATTTAAGCTTGAAGAGCCTTTTCTTGTACTTGCCACGCAAAATCCACTGGAGCAGGAAGGCACTTATCCTTTGCCTGAAGCACAGGTTGACCGTTTTATGCTGAAGGTTATTGTTGATTATCCCGGCAAGCAGGAAGAGCAGCTTATCTTACGCCAGCAGGTGCAGGAACTTTCATTACCACAAGTAAATGCAGTGGTAAGTATTGCTGAATTGAATGAAGGCAAGCAGCTTACAAGACAGGTGTATATGGATGAAAAGATTGAAAAGTATATTGTTGATATCGTTTTCGCCACAAGGTTTCCTGATCAGTATGGATTGGGTAAACTAAAAAGCATTATCAGTTATGGCGGTTCGCCGAGAGCAAGTATTAACCTGGCGCTGGCAGCCAAAGCACATGCATTTATACGCAAAAGAGGTTTTGTAATTCCGGATGATGTAAAAACAATTTGTAAAGATGTAATGCGCCACCGCATTGGTTTAACGTATGAAGCAGAGTCCGAAAACATTAACGCAGAAACAATCATTTCAGAAATTTTAAGAACGGTTAATGTGCCGTAAAAGTTTGTAGTTTCTGGTTTTCAGTTCATAGTTAAACTTAATATAAACACTTTGGATTATAAACTGGAAACTTAAACCACAAACTGTAAACTGAATTATGGAAGTAAGCGAGCTATTAAAAAAAGTAAGAGCGCTTGAAATTAAAAGCAGGCGTTTAACCAATCACTTGTTTACAGGTGAATACCATACTGCTTTTCGCGGACAAGGCATGTCTTTTAAAGAAGTACGTGAATACCAGGCTGGTGATGATATTCGCTTTATCGACTGGAATGTTTCAGCCCGCATGAGTAATACGTACAGTAAAATTTTTGAAGAAGAAAGAGAGCTTAGTGTTTTTTTATTGATCGATGTAAGTGCCAGCAGTTTGTTTGGCACATTTAAACAAACTAAAAAAGATCTGATAATAGAGCTGGCTGCCGTGCTTGGTTTTTCAGCCATTACAAATAATGATAAGGTAGGATTGATTTTTTTCAGTGATAAAGTTGAAAAATATATTCCTGCAAAAAAAGGCAAGAACCATATCTTATATATGATGCGTGAAATGCTGATGCATAAACCACATTCTGCGCAAACCGATATAGCAAAAGCCATCGGTTATTTAAATAATGTAACAAAGCACAAGAGCATTGTTTTTATTTTAAGTGATTTTGCTGATGCAGGTTACGAACTTACTTTAAAAACGGCCGCCCGCAGGCACGATATCATCGGCATACAAGTATATGACAGGCATGATAAAGAATTGCCAAAGATTGGTTTGATTGAAGTGCAGGATGCAGAAACAGGAGACATGATGCTGATAAACACAAACGATAATCTTACACAATACAATTATAACCGCCAGTATAAAAAAATTCAGGAAGATGCAAAGCAGAATTTTAAACTTGCGGGTGGAGACCTTATTCAACTAGCAACCGGCGATGATTACGTTAAAGCCTTGCAGGAATTTTTTATGAAAAGAGCATGAGGAACCAGTCAACGGTCAACAGACCACGATTAATAGTCAGCACTTTGCATTTAGGAATTAAATCATTGAAGCATTATTTTTTATTTTTTAGTTTTTGTTTTTTAATTAATCATGCCTTTTCACAATCTGTTTCAGCATCATTAGACAGAGATAAAATATTATTGGGCGAACAGGTAAGACTACAACTAAATCTTACAAGTGTTAATCCTTTGCTCTTTTATGTTGCAAGCTGGCCGCAGGTTACAGATACGCTCAATCATATAGAAGTAATCAAACGCACCCGCATTGATACCATTGAAGTAAACGGCACTAATTCTTTCCAACAAAATTTTATTATAACAGGTTTTGATTCGGGCAGGTGGCAGCTTGGCCCGTTTAAATTTATTCTGCAGGATAAAACTACAGGCAAACAAATAAGTATTGCTTCGCCTGCAGTGTATTTAACTGTTTTGCCGGTTGATGTTTCTGCACTAAAGACATATCATCCGTTAAAAGATATCATTGAAGTACAAACACCATTTAACTGGTTGCCTGTAATTATTGGTGCTGCTGTTCTAATTGCAGCTATTATTGTTTTTATCATCATTAAAAAAAGAAAAAAGAAAATTAACGTCGTATCAAAAACTGTATTAGCTGGAACACCTATACAACGTGCCATTGAAACTCTTCAGCAGTTGCACAAACAGCCGTTGAACACAGATGCTGATATAAAGAAATTTCATTCAGATATTGATACAATCTGCAGAACATATTTTGAAGAAACAACAAATGTGCAAGCTATGCAGGCAACAACGTTTGAGCTATTTTCACGCATGAATGTGTTTATACCTGATGCAACTTTACGTTCAAAAATGTTTGAAATTTTTGAACTGAATGCATCTGTAAAATTTGCCAAATACATGCCCACTGCAACACAAAGCAAAACAATTTTAGGCCAGGTAATTCTTAACCTTGAGCAAATAGATATTTTAAAACATCAAGCAAACAATAATGCTCACAGCCTGGCTTAAACATATTGAGTTTGCACATTCATGGATACTGGGCGCATTATTGCTATTGCCCATTTTAATTTATGAATATATAAAGCGCAATAAAAAACAACAGGCATCTTTATTAGTTACAACAACGCATTTTATTAAAGGCGAAGCAAGTCTAAAAACAAGCGCTAAGCATGCATTGTTTGTGTTGCGTTGTCTTGCAATAATTTGTTTGATTATTGCCCTGGCAAGACCAAGACAAAAGTTTACAGAAACACAAACTACAGGTGAAGGCATAGATATTATGTTGTGCTTTGATATAAGTGGCAGCATGACGGAGAAAGATTTTTCACCAGACAGGCTTGGTGCATCCAAACAGGTTGCATCAGATTTTGTAAAGAACCGGCCGGGTGATGAAATAGGCATTGTTATATTTAGCAACTTAAGCTTTACGCTTTGCCCGCTTACAACAGATCATGATGCTGTGTTAGGCCAGATTGAAAATATTGAAAGCGGATATTTACAAGATGAAGGAACAGCCATTGGCAGCGGGCTTGCTACCAGCGTTGACAGGTTGCGTAATAGCAAAGCGAAGAACAAAATCATTATTTTATTAACTGATGGTGTTGATTTTGGTGGCACTATTCCACCTGACCTTGCCTTGCAAATGGCAAAATATTATGGCATTAAAATTTATACTATTGGTGTTGGATCAGAGAAAGATGTTGATGAAGTGGTTGACTCACCATTGGGGCCAGTTGTAACGCATAAGAAATTAGAATTTAATGAAGCGCTTTTAAAAAATCTTGCAGAACAAACGGGTGGCCAGTATTTTCATGCAACAGACAATGATGCTTTAATAAAGATTTATGCAAGCATTAACCAGCTTGAAAAATCTAAAATTAATGTTACCGGTTATAATTATTATACTGATAAATATCTGCCTTTTTTAATTGCAGCGTTTGTTTTATTAATTGTTGAGGTATTGCTACGCTATACTTTGTTTAAAAAATTTCCTTAAGCTTTTGCTGCCTTCTTTTCTATATAATTTTTAAACTTCAGCACATCTTCTTCAACAAACTTTTTAAAAGTTGGGTTTAAGTATTTGGCAATGATTGAGCCTATATAACCTGCAGGTGGCCTGTAAGTAATTAGAACATTAATTTGGGTTGAGTTACCTACATCACTAAAATTTAGCTTGCCTGCAGTTTCAATCATAGAGCCGGGCAATGAACGCCAGCTTAATTCACGCTCACCTTCCTGCTCAACTATTTCTGCATCCCATTCAATAACAGGAAATTTACCAGGCGTTTTTAAAACCCAGTGCGAATGAATATCATCAAGCACTTTTATTGTTTTAATGTGCTTAAGAAAGCTGGGTAACTTTTCCAAATCCCGCCAGGCATCATATACAAACTTACGCGGTGCATTTACATTAAAAGCAGTGCGGATATTTATAGCCGGTACATGTTTTTGCACATCATTTTTATTTAGTGCTGCTGATATAGGACAATTACCAGATAAGCCACGATATATCAAATACAGTGCGCCGTATCTTACTACATTGCCTATTTTATTTTTTTTACCGCTTAAAGAAATTACATATAACAATGTACCTGCTGCGGCAGAAATTATTCTTCCCGGCTCACTAACATTAATAACATTCGTTTTCTCGTACAGCTTACCTGCATGCGGCTTAAACATGTTACCGCTTAATTTAAAATTCAGCATAAAAAATTTATTTAAACCATGCAAACCTTATTCCATTTGCATTATGGCGCTTGTATCTTCGTTATAATGCAGGCAAAAATTTATAAATCAACGGGCAGTTGGTATGTTGCCAAAACCAATGCAGGCAAATTATTTAATGCAAGAATAAAAGGTATTTTTAAAATTGATGGCATTACTTCTACCAATCCGGTTGCGGTTGGTGATAGTGTAAATCTTGAATTAGAAGATGAAGCCGCGCATTCAGCCATCATAACAGCAATTGATACGAGAAATAATTATATAGCAAGAACATCCCCGCATAACAAAAACCAGCATCACATTATTGCTTCAAACATAGATCAGTGTTTATTGCTGGCAACTTTAAAAGAACCAAAAACTTCACAAGGCTTTATTGACCGCTGTCTTGTTTCAGCAGAATCGTTTCACATATCAACCATTATTGTGTTTAATAAAAAAGACATTTATAAAAAGAAAGAATGGCTGATGTATGAAACCCTTGAATCAATCTATACATCAATCGGCTACAACGTTTCTGCCATCAGCATAAGTAATAATGAAGGCCTTGATGCAATAAAAGAATTACTTAGAAATAAAACCACTTTATTTTTTGGTCATAGTGGTGTTGGCAAATCAAGCCTGATAAATTATTTAATTCCGCAGCTTGCATTGCAAACAAATGAAGTAAGCGGCTGGAGCGGCAAAGGCATGCATACAACTACGTTTGCAGAAATGTTTGATCTGCCGTTTGAAGGAAAGATTATTGATACGCCGGGCATTCGCGAATTTGCAGTTACCGGAATTGAGCGGCCTGAATTATCGCACTATTTTATAGAAATGAAAAAATATTTGGTGAACTGCAGGTTTAATAATTGCCTGCACATTGAAGAACCGGGTTGCGCTGTAAAAAAAGCAGTGGAAGAAAAAAATATTTCGATGGAACGCTATATAAGTTATTATAATATTCTGCAATCCATGCAGGAGAATAATTATTGAATTTCAAGCAAACGCACTGCAATTTTATTAGCAGCTTTTGAATCTTTTTCATTAAAAAGTAACGTCACACCATTATACACATCATATTTAAGCGCAAGTGCATTGCCACGATATTTAAAACGCCATTGTAAAATATAAGCTTCATCTTCTTTTGCAGTAAAATGAACATGGCGTGTTTTACTCAAAGCATCAGTTAAGCGGTAGAACTGTTGCAGGCTTCCGCTTTCACTGATCACCATTTCGGTGTTTGCTATATATTGATACGTTCTCATACAAATTCATCACGCCGTTGCAAATTTATTTCACCTGGCTTAGCAATGTGTTACCGTACTATTAAATATACGTAAAACATTAAATTCTGTTTAGGCTGTTAAGAAGTACTGTTTTTTTCTCAAAATAAGCAGTGAGTCTTGGATGCCTGGTATACTTTATATGACATTTATTCTTCTTTTTTTGCTGCATTAAATTCAGAAAACCACGAAGAATATTTTATGTAGTTATTGGCTATACGTTCAATTTCACCATGCAAAGAATCTTTTGGCAGTTCCTTTATCTTTCTTGCAGGCACACCGCCGTAAATAGAATTGGCTTCCACAATAGTATTTTCCAAAACCACAGCACCAGCAGCAATTACGGTATTACTATTTATAACACATTTATCCATTAATATGGCGCCCATTCCAATAAGCACATTGTCTTTTACGCAACAACCATGTATAATTGCGTTATGGCCAATTGAAACATTGTTGCCAATTTCTGTAGCGTTTTTTTCATACGTACAGTGTATTATAACGCCATCTTGTATGTTTACTTTATTGCCAATGCGTATGTAGTTTACATCACCACGCACTACCGCATTAAACCAAACACTGCATGTATCACCCATAATTACATCGCCAACAATTGTTGCGTTGGGCGCAATAAAACAGTCTTTGCCAAATTGCGGATTTTTTCCTTCGCATGGAAGAATAGTTGCCATATTAAAATTTTTATATCGTAAAATTCGACTTTTGTATTGAATAGATAACATGAGTTTAGAAAGAACATTATTTTTTCAGCATATAGCACAAACTTCTGCAACACCAATAGGGTTAGAAATTATAAAAGCAGAAGGTTGTTACCAGTATGATATAAATGGAAAAAAATATTTCGATTTAATATCCGGTTTCAGCGTAGCAAACATTGGCCACTCAAATCCCAAAGTAATTAGTGCTGTAAAACAACAGGCAGAAGCTTACATGCATTTAATTGTATATGGCGAATTTGTTGAAAGTCCCCAAACATCTTATGCGCATTTGCTCACGCAACATTTACCAGCTTCGCTTGATTGTGTTTATTTCACCAACAGTGGCGCGGAAGCAACTGAAGGCGCTTTAAAACTGGCAAAGCGTTCAACTAGCAGAACAAATATTATTGCGTTTAATAAAAGTTATCATGGCAGCACCCAAGGTGCTTTAAGTGTTATGGGTGATGAATATTACCGCAATGCATTCAGGCCTTTATTGCCCGGTATTTTTCATTTTAATTATAATAACGACGAAGTATTAAATGCGATTGATGAAAACACAGCTTGCGTTATCTTAGAAACGGTGCAGGCAGAAAGCGGCGTAACTATACCATCAAAAAAATGGATGCAGGCATTAAGAAATAAATGCACAGAACAAGGCGCTTTATTAATTCTTGATGAAATACAAGCCGGCTTTGGAAGAACCGGAACCTTGTGGGCGTTTGAACAATTTGATATCGTTCCTGATATTTTATTATTAGGAAAAGCGCTTGGCGGCGGCATGCCGTTGGGTGCTTTTATAGCTGATAAAAAATTAATGCAAAACTTAAGTTTTAATCCAGTGCTTGGACACATAACAACCTTTGGCGGACATCCTGTTAGTTGTGCTGCAGGCAAAGCTGCGTTTGAAGTGCTGTTATCAAATAATTTCATAAATGATGTTGCCAAAAAAGAAACAAAATTTATCAAAAAGTTACAGCATCCATCTGTAAAAAGAATAAATCATTTTGGGCTTTGGACATCTTTACAATTTGAAACCATTGAAACAGCGCAACGCATCATTCATAATTGTATAAACAATGGTTTAATAACCGACTGGTTTTTATTTGCACCTGATTGTTTACGCATTGCTCCGCCGCTTATAATTTCTGAAGTAGAAATAAATGAAGTATGTGATATTATATTAAGTTGTATTGATGAAGAAAAAAGTGTTTATCAATAATGAAGAAAAAATTAGTTGTATTAACAGGCGCCGGCATAAGTGCTGAAAGTGGTTTAAAAACATTTCGTGACAGCGATGGTTTATGGAATGGTTATAACATCGAAGATGTTGCTACGCCACGTGCCTGGAACAAGAATAAACAGCTTGTACTTGATTTTTATAATCAGCGCCGCGTTGATGTTGCAAATGCAAAACCTAATGCCGCACATATTGGTTTAGCTGAATTGCAAAAAGATTTTGATGTGTATATCATCACTCAAAATATAGATGACCTGCATGAACGTGCAGGCAGTAAAAACGTATTGCATCTACATGGAGAAATTTTTAAAATGCGCAGTGAGCTTCATGAACATTTTGTATATGAAATAAGAAAATATATTTTATTAGGTGATGTGGCAGAAGATGGTTACCAGCTACGTCCGCATATTGTTTGGTTTGAAGAACCTGTTCCAATGATTGAACATGCAGCAAGCATTGCATCTGGAGCAGAGATTTTTGTTGTGATCGGAACATCGCTGGTTGTTTATCCAGCTGCGGGATTGATACATTATGCGCCGCAAAACATTCCAAAATTTATCATTGATAAAAACATTCCTTACGCTGAAGGGGATAATATAACTACTATCGAAAAACCGGCAACAGGAGGAATTAAAGATCTAACTACCTTATTAAAAATGTTTAATTAAAAACTGATGCATCACATAAACACATCAAACAACTTTTAAAACAATCTTGCCACGCACATGCCCTTTTTTACTTTCTTCCTGTGCTTCAGCAGCTTTTTCCAATGGTAAGATTTTAGCAACAATAACATGCACTTTACCGGCATCAATTAATTGTGCAATTTGTTGCAGCTGTTCAGGATAGCTTTGGGCAGTATAACTTTCAATATGAATATTTTTTGCTTTTGCAGCGGCTTCAGTTTCTACTTTTAAAGTAGTGATAAGCCTGCCGCCGGTTTTCAATACCTGCAGAGAACGTTGCTGTGTATCTCCGCCAATAGTATCAAATACAAGATCTATATCACTTAACCTATCTTCAAACTTTTCGTTTTTATAATCAATTACTTCATCAACACCCAACCGTTTTACAAACTCAATGTTATCTGCAGAACTTGTTCCA
>CAZZXW010000052.1:0-2996 GCA_964658095.1 uncultured Parafilimonas sp.
AACTTTTTTAATTGCTTTTTTTGGTGATGCAGATTTCTTAACTGCTACTTTTAAAATTGTTTTTTTTGCTGCTTTTTTAGCAACAGATTTTTTTGCAACAGGCTTAACGGCTTTTTTCGCAACCTTCTTTTTATGCGTAATATTTTGTATGGATGTTTTGATTGATTCGATTGCATCACCTGCAACTTCTGCAAGGTGATCTTTGCCTGCAACAATTTCTTCTTTTAAATGCGATGCGGTTTCACCAAACTTTTGCATTAATGTTGTTGCTGATTTTTTTGGAGAAGCTTTTTTCGTTGCCATAGTTTGTATTTAAAATTAAAAATACATAAAACAACATGTATTTATTCAGGCATTAAATTTTTGTTCTGCATGATTGTAATGAAACACGTTTGTGAATTCACCGATGATTGCTTTGTTATTTTTAAATCGAAGCTTTTCAAGTTTAAGTAATGCAATATCATCAGCAAAAACTTTTCGGTACATCGGGTGCATGGTGCCGCCTGTTACGCCTGCCGGTTTTGATGGATCGTACTGAAATTGCGGATCAACCAACGTACCACGCGGATACATTATACCTGGAATACCCTTGCCTCTGTAATCAAGATTTGACGGGTGATCAAGCCCAAGTGTATGACCGTATTCATGTGCAGCCGTTGTAGAACCAACATATAAATTTTCCAGTTTAAAATAGCCGCTGTTACAACCAATGCTATCAACAAAAGATATATTGCCATGCGCATATTCTTCAATCCTGAAATAATTATTACGCGGATTAGTGTTGCTTAAAATTTCAATGTCGTTAATGGAAGATTGTAATGATGCAGTAATATGAAAGCTTATTAAAAACGAAACACCTTTTATATTAATTGTTGCATGTGGTTCATTCCACATCGTTTGTATTTCTGTTCTTATAGATTCAGTTAGATTTTCATCAGCAGCATTTCCATAAGTGATAATATGAGAATGTATAATTATCGTATGATCAAAATAATTTATTTCTGCTTCGCCCATTATTTAAATATGAAACAAAAAACAATTACGCCAAACAAACCCATTACAACTGAACATCAGCTTTGGCAGCAGCAGTGATTTTCATGTTCTTTGCATTTTGCATAAATGCAATTACTTCACAATCTCTTGCTGATAAACCGGCTGGCAAATTAAATGAAGTGTTTCCTGTATTATTTTTCAATGCGATGGTTTGCATACTTCTTACAATATTTACATGATGTAATGTAGCACCGCTATTTTCACCACGCTGAATTTTTGAAACAGCCATCAATTGTACAAGCGCTATATTTAAGTAGCTTGTTGAATTTGTTTGATAAGAAACATTAATAGTATTGTTGCCTTTTGCCGTTGCATTAATTGATAAATTTTGTGCTGATATTTCTTTTAAATCTTTATTGATTGAGTTATGCAGTTTGCCTTCATCAGACCCAACAAACTGTTCTTCACCGTTTACAATTACCTGAGGCGTATAAACAGAAGACAGTCCAAAATTTTTTGCATAGTTTGTTTGCCGTTGTGTAAAAGACGCGCTGCTGAAAGCATCTTTCCAGCCTAAATTATCCCAGTAATCAACATGATAACCGAGCACATAAACATTGCTGTTATATTCTTTTAAAACTTTGGCAACAGCGGCATCAGCAGGTGGGCAACTTGAGCAACCTTCAGAGGTAAATAATTCAACTACTGCAAAACCATTTCCCGCAGTTTGATAAACAACAGTATTTTTTTTGTTTGATGAATCTGCGCAGGTAAAGGCACTTGTAATTATTAAAAGCAACGCGGCAAAAGGAACAAGAATCTTTTTCATATCATTTATTAAACAAACGAAATTAAACATGTTGCAGTTGGCGCAGCTTTGTTAAAGACACTTCGGTATAATCTTTAATAATAAGATCCGCTTCTTTTATTTCTTCTGCTGTGTGCGTTGTTGTTAATCCAACTACTTTCATACCTGCTGCTTTTGCAGAACGTATGCCTGCCACTGAATCTTCAAACGCAACACAGTATTCAGGGTTTGCATTAACAGCTGTTGCTGCTTTTAAGAATATTTCAGGATGCGGTTTACCTTTTGTTATTTGAGATGCATCTATCACATCAGCATAATATTTTTTAATTGGTACATGTTCAAACATAAAATTTATGTTTGGCGGCATACCTGATGTAGCAATTGCTTTTGGAATTTTTTCATTTTCTAATTCATCTAAAAAATCAATTAAGCCATCAATAGGTTTAATGTGCGGCGCATATAAATTACGGTACATGGATTCTTTTTCAATTGAATATTCATCAATCATATCAGCACTTAAAATAGTATCAAAAATATAGTTGAAAATATCGCGGTTAATGCGGCCGTTAATGTTGTTTGTATATTCTTCTTTTGAAAAAGGCTTGCCTATTTTATCATAAAAAATTTTCCAGGCTTCTATGTGATAGGCGTTGTTATCTATCAGTGTGCCATCAAGATCAAATATTACTGCTTCAGGAAACATAATTTAAATTAAAAGTAAAAATACAATTGATGTTTTATGTTGAATGATATATTGCTTTATTATAATCACTGCTTTTATTTTTTGCTATACTTAGCGTTTGCCAGTTTCTATCTTTTATTATTTTGGCTAAGTAAACAATTTGCCCAACATGGTAACCATAATGATCAATCTGTCTTATAATGGCATCTATAACCAAATGCGGTTCACTTCTTATTGTGATTGATTTCATGACGTCTTCATCTTTCAAATTTTCAAGCGCATTTAAAGCACAAGCCCATCCTTCATTCCAGGCATTTATAACTTGTAGTTTGTTTTGTAGCACTTCTTTAAATTCTTCATCACGTTTACGCCATCCTTTCTCACCATCTTCAGTTAAAAAATTTGTCCAGCGGCTTAACATATTGCCCTTCATGTGTTGAACAATTATGGCTATTGAGTTACTTTCAGGTGAAGACTTAAACAAAAAATCTTTATCATCTAACTGCGCAAACG